>CAMYNO010000171.1 GCA_947259815.1 uncultured Parvularculaceae bacterium | reverse complement strand
GTACAAATAAAGTGGGCTGTTGATTACTATCTGCGCAAAACAGATTTTTTTTGGCGAATGTATTCGCTGCGCAACGCGTCAGGCGTCGATGCCGGCAAGTTCAGGCAAACCCAGCGCAATATTGGCGTTCTGAAGAGCCTGCGTCGCGGCGCCTTTGAGCAGGTTATCTTCCGCCGCAACAATCGCCGCCGACAGATTGTCGTCGGAAACGGCGAACCCGCCAATGACGACACCGTTGCGTCCGGCGCCGTCTTTCAGTTCCGGCGCGTCATCCTGCAGGGCGATCAGCGGTTCGCCGGCATATTTCTTTTCAAAGAGCGCTTTGACGGCGGCGACGTCCATTCGCTCCTTGAGCGGAACATGAACGCTCGTCAGCAAGCCGCGAAAAGCCGGGTGCACATGGGGCATGAACCGCACCGGCTGTCCGAGATGGCGGCTCGCCTCGCGCTCATGCTTATGCCCAACAAGCGCATAAGGCATGAGATTGTCTTTCAAACGCTTGGTGTCGTTGCGCGGCCCCGGCGTTGAGCCCGCGCCGGAATAACCCGAAACGCCAAACGCCGCCGGCACGCCGCCGAGATTTTCCAGAAGCGGCGCAATAGCGAGCTGCATTGCCGTTGCGTAACAGCCGGGATTGGCGATGCGCCGGGCGCCGCGAATTTTTTCCCGGTGAAGTTCGGGCAGGCCGTAGGCCCACCCATCGTCGAAGCGATAATCCGCCGAAAGATCGATAATGATGCGATCGGCGCCAAGCGCATCGATGGCTTCCACATAGGGTGCGGCGGCGCCGTCCGGCGCGGCGAGGATAACGACATCTGCGCGCCGGCGCGCGATTTCCTCAGGGCCGAGCGCTTCGAAAATGCACTCGTCTTTGTCTTCGGGCGCGACCGAAGCGACCGGCCGTCCGGCAAATTCCCGGCTGACGGCATAGGCGAGCATGAGTTCGGGGTGACCGGCGATCAGGCGGATAAGCTCGCGGCCCGTATGCCCGCGCGCACCGACCAGTCCGACAAGAAAGGGTTCGCTCATTGTCCGCCCTCAAAACTCTCGGGCAGCGCCGCGACAACATCGACGACGCTGGCGATCCGCGTAAAGTCACTCTCGCCCAGCCAGTAAACCGTCCAGACGCCGCGCTTCACCGAGCCGTCGGCGACCGCGTCATAGAATGCGTTGAAGCCGTTCTCCGTGCGCGAGCGCCAGTAGACGCAGGGAACATTGCCGGTGAAGCGGCGCCAGACAGTGCGGGCGAGACCTTCGCCGCGCGCATCTTCAAGCACGGCGAATTTGTCGAGATAGTCGAAGGGGCCAGTCGAACTTTCCAGTCGCGTAAGAAACGCGCCCGCCCGATAGCTTTCAGAGATATAGGCGCTGGTAATTTCCGTTGCGTCCCACCAGCCATTGGTGAGCTTACGACCGAATGCATCTTCGATGAGCATGGACGCCCGCGCGCCGTCAATCGACGGTTTTTCGCCGTAGGATTTGATCAACTCGCCCTTGCGGATCAGCGTTCCCGAACCGCCATGGGTGAAAAGCTCACGCACCAGTCCAGCCGGCGTGGTGATGGAAACCGACGATGACAGGGGCGCGTCATCGAGCAGGCGTTTGATCTCCTGCAGCTTCAACCGCATGCCCCCCTCCACATGGGATTGCCCCATCAGGTCGTCATAGTCTTCGGCGAGGTTGATCGAGTGAATGATTTCGCCCGCGCCATTGAGCAGGCCGCCGACGCCGGCAAGAAAGATGATCTTCATCGGCTGCAACGCATGAACCAGCGCCCGCGTTGCTGAATCCGCATTGACGTTGACGAGCTGGCCGCCCGGCGCAACGCCGAGACAGGTCAGGATCGGGATGGCGCCGGATTTGACGATTGAATCGATCAGCCCCAACCGCACGCATGTCGGCTCGCCAACAAACTCGAATTTATCGCGGTCGAGATAATCGGCCTCGATGGCGCCGGTCGTCAGCGAATGGGCCGCAATGCCCTGCGCCCGGATTGCATCGACAAGTTTGATATTCTCGCCGATGAAAACATCGCGCGCCGCATCAAGCGTCGCCGCATCGGTGACGCGCAATCCTTCGACCTTGCGCGTCTTGACGCCCCGCTCCTTCAGCGTCACATCGAGCTGCGGCCCACCGCCGTGAAGAACGATCGGCGTCAGCCCCACCGTGTGCAGAAACGCAAGCGCGGAGGCGGTCTCTTCGAGCTGCTCCGATAAGATCGCGCCGCCGACCTTGATAACCGCAAAGCGCGACTGATCGACCTCGGAAAAACGCTGAAGATAGGAGCGTATTTCCTTGCCGTCCTGCATATTGGACAGGAGCTGAACGATGGTTTCGCGTGTGGACGTGGTCATTGTAAGGCGGCGGTTACTGGCTTCGGCGCAAGGTGATGGGGTCTCGCCACGCGCTTGTAAAGAGGGCCGCGGTCAGGCCCGTTTGGTGATTTCAACGGCAATGTAAGACCACAGCCGCGCGGCGCTTTCTGGGTGCGTATCTTCAAACCGGCCCGCCCAGTCGAAAAACCGCCGGCGCAGGCCGGCAATAGGCAACAGCGCGCGCATCTGGTTTCGGCTCATAATGTCGTAAGGGTGGATATTGACGTCACAGCCTGCCGCTGCACCCGGCCACCATTTCATCGGATGGCTGAAATTATAAAGCTTGTCCGCTTTCAACAGCTTGTGGACCCGGAAAAACTTGAGCAGGC
>CAMYNO010000170.1 GCA_947259815.1 uncultured Parvularculaceae bacterium | reverse complement strand
TGCCGCCATGATATGGGATTGAGAATTAGTTGCAACTGGAAATTTCCGCGCCGATGCAAATTCAAATCGCCGACATATTGAGTCCAGCCGAATGCTCGGCGATTCGCGACGCCGTGAATGACGAAGCGCTTTGGCGCGATGGCAAGGCGACCGCCGGCGGCGCGGCGAAACAGGCAAAGCACAATCTCCAGGCGGATGCATCGGCGCCTCCGATCAAAGGCGTCTTGCGAAAGATCGAGTCCGCCTTGCGGGCGCATCCGGTATTTGCCGCGGCGGCCCTGCCCGACGAGTTTGCGCGCCTTATTGTGAGTAAATACGGCGCAGGGATGGAATATGGCGAGCATGTCGACGCCGCCTATATTGAGGGCGTACGCGCCGATCTTTCCTTCACCTTATTCCTGAGCGCACCGGATGAATATTCAGGCGGCGAACTGATCGTTGCCGCGGCCGGTCATGATGATGAGATCAAGCTGCCGGCTGGCGCGCTTGTGTTATACCCATCGACGAGCATTCATCGGGTTGCGCCGGTCAAAGATGGCGAGCGCATTGCTGTGGTCGGCTGGATAAAAAGCAGGGTGCGCTCCGGCGATGCGCGCCAGATCCTTTACGATCTCGCCTGCGCGATTGAGGATACGCGCGACGCGGCGCACCGCCTGCGACTTGCAAATATACGCAATAATCTCCTCCGCTTTTTCGGGGAGTAAAAATTAGCAGCCGGCGTCGATTGCGTCGCCGCTCCTTCGTCTTAGTGTTGATAAGGCCGCCCGCCGGCCGCAAAAAGGAGCCCTGTGATGAAATTGTTATTACTTGCCAATGAAGCGCCGGAAGATTTCGCCCAGCGCGAAAACACAGAAGAATTCGATCAATATATGAGTGCGTGGTATGCGTTCAGCGGTGAGATGAAAGACGCCGGCATAACGCTCGACAGCGCGGCTCTCGAAATGCCCGCGACAGCAACAGTCGTTTCCGTTCGCAACGGCGTTCGGACCGTCGAGGATGGCCCCTTCCCGGATGCAAAAGAACAACTTGGCGGCTTTTTCGTTATCAACGCAGAAAGCCTTGAGGCCGGCGCCGATTGGGCGGCGAAATGCCCGGCGGCCAAGCGCGGTTTTGTCGATGTCCGCGTCATCCCGACTCCCGAGGAGCACAGCGCATGAAATATCTTTTCTTGCTGTACACCGATGAAGACCGGTTTGACGATCGCACGCCGGAAGAAAAAAGCAAGGTCGTGGGCGCCTATATGGCTTATTCCGAAGCGTTGAAAAAGGCTGGCGTTCGCCTCGCCGGCGAGCCCTTGAGCCATTCGAAAGCCGGAAAACGGGTTCGATCCGGCAGCGTTGAAGATGGTCCGTTTGCGGATGGTAAAGAACAGCTTGGCGGGTATTTTCTCATCGAAGCGGCTAATCTCGATGACGCGCTCGACTGGGCGGCGCGATGCCCCGCAGCCGCAGAAGGCCATGTGGAGGTTCGCCCGCTCTGGGATGTCGGGGGGTAACCGATGACGGATGTGCGCATCGTTGCGGAGGAAACCGCGCGCGCATCCTATGGCCGCCTGCTTGCCTGGCTGACAGCGCGCACGCGCGATGTCGCCGCCGCCGAGGATGCGCTCGCCGACGCTTTTCGTGCAGCGCTCGAACATTGGCCGAGGGATGGCGCGCCGGCTTCACCGGAGGCTTGGCTGTTAACGACAGCGCGGCGCAAACTGATCGATCAGGCCCGGCGGTCAAAGACCCGCGTCGATGCGTCGCCGGCGCTCGCCATGGCGGCGGAGGAAGCAGAAGCCGCCCTAGAGGATGAAAAAGAATTTCCGGACGAGCGGCTGAAACTTTTATTCGTGTGCGCCCATCCGGCGATTGACCCGCCAATTCGCACCCCGCTTATGCTGCAAACCGTGCTGGCTCTCGACGCAGAACGGATTGCATCGGCCTTTTTGATTGCGCCCACTACGATGGCGCAGCGCCTTGTGCGAGCAAAGCGGAAGATTCGCGACGCCGGAATTCCCTTCGAGACACCGGCCATAGAGGAATACCCAACGCGATTGGGCGACGTTTTAAACGCGATCTACGCGGCCTTCACTGCCGGTTGGGATTTTGCCGATGGCGCTGACGCGCGCTGTCCCGGACTGACCCGCGAAGCAATTTATCTGGCGCGGCTTACCACGGCGATGGCGCCGGATGAGGCGGAAGCCCTGGGGCTCGTTGCGCTTCTCCTGCATGCGGAAGCGCGGCGAAACGCCCGAATAGTCGACGGCAAATATGTCGCCCTGACCGATCAAAATCCGGCATTGTGGGATAAGGATTTGATACGCGAAGCTGAACACGCGCTCGCCCATGCGTGGTCGTTGAAATCGGTAGGCCGCTTTCAAGTCGAAGCGGCTATCCAGTCTGCACACGCCGCATCAAGGCTGTCGGATCACGACACCAGAGACGACATCGTACTTTTATATGCGCAGTTGAACGAATTGGCGCCGTCTATCGGCTCCATGGTCGGACATGCTGCAGCGCTCGCCGCAGCGGATCGCGCAGAAGAGGGATTGCACCTCCTCGACTCAATCGAAGAGGCCCGCGTCGTTCGGTATCAGGCCTATTGGGCGGTGCGCGCCCATATCCTCTCATTAGTCGGCTCCGAAGACGCCGCGTGCGACGCGTATCAACGTGCAATCGGACTATGCGAAGACGACGCAAGCCGGGAATTCCTCTACGCAAAAATGCGCGCTCTTGAGGCGCAACACTGACGCCAGGCTGCGTTCACCACTGGCCGCGAGCGGTCGCGTCGCCTATAAGAACCATCATGTTCACAAAGTTTTTCCATGAATTGAAAGCCGCCGGCCTGCCCGTCTCCTTACGCGAATATTTGACGCTGATGGAGGCGATGGACGCCGATCTCGCCAGTCGCAAGGTCGAGGATTTCTATTATCTCTCGCGAGCGTCGCTGGTGAAGGACGAACGTAACCTCGACAAGTTCGATCGTGTCTTCGCTCATGTTTTCAAAGGCATTGAAAGCATCGCCGATGGCGTCAACGCCGAGATCCCCGAGGAATGGCTGAGACTCCTCACGGAGCGCTACTTTTCCGAAGAAGAAAAAAAGCAGATTGAAGCGCTCGGCGGTTGGGACAAGTTGATGGAGACGCTGAAAGAACGCCTTGAGGAACAAAAGAAACGGCACCAGGGCGGCAGTAAATGGATCGGCACGGGCGGCACATCGCCCTACGGTTCCGGCGGCTATAACCCGGAAGGCATTCGCATCGGCAATGAGGGCAAACGTCAGGGCCGCGCGGTCAAGGTCTGGGAAAAACGCGAATACAAAAACCTTGATGACAGCATTGAGCTGGGCACGCGCAACATAAAAGTCGCATTGCGCAAATTGCGCCGTTTCGCCCGTCAGGGCGCGCCGGACGAATTCGATCT
>CAMYNO010000169.1 GCA_947259815.1 uncultured Parvularculaceae bacterium | reverse complement strand
GCGCCTTTTGGGCGATTCCATAGGCGCAAACATGATGCTGGTAGGGGCGGCGCTGCAGCTCGGCTTGTTGCCGCTCAGCATCGCATCGGTTGAAAAGGGGGTGCGCCTGAACGGCGTAGCCGTCGATATGAACCTGACTGCTCTGCGGCTCGGCCGCTGGGCGGTCGCCGATCCGGCGGCGCTGGCCGCGATTGCGGGCGCCGAAGGTGACGCTGATGCGCCTAAAGAACAATTTTCTACCACGGATATCGCTGAGGATCGCCGTCAACATCTCATCACATACCAAAATGCAGCCTATGCCGAACGATATATGGCGATGGTGAGTGAGGCTGAAAGTGCGGAGCGGCGCGCCGGGCTTGAAAGTTGTGGGTTTTCAGAAGCGGTCGCTCGATATGCCTATAAGATTATGGCGTATAAGGATGAATATGAGGTGGCGCGGCTTTACACGGACGGCGAATTCCTCCGTCGGCTGAATGAGGAATTCGAAGGAGATTTCAAGCTGCAGTTTCATATGGCGCCGCCGCTTGTTGCACCGAAAGACGGGTCAACGGGCGTTTTGCAAAAAATGACTTTCGGCCCGTGGATGATGGCGGCGTTGCGCGTGCTGGCGAAGCTGCGTGGATTGCGGGGGACCCCATTCGATCCGTTTGGTCGCACGCAGGAACGGCGCGCCGAGCGCGCGCTTATCGATTCTTATGAATCGATGGTCACTGAGCTTTCCAGCCTGCTATCGAGCGACAACGCCGAACGCGTAACGGCGCTCGCGGCCTATCCGGAGACGATCCGCGGATACGGCCATGTCAAGGAAGCAAATCTGAAGGCGGCCGCGGAGAAGCGCGATAGCACACTTGATGAACTGCGAAATGTGCCGGCGCCTGTCGGCGGGCGCGTGGCCCAAGCGGGTTGACCGCCGCTGTATTTGCGGGCGGACCACTAGGCTAGAAATCAGACCTTACAAATTAGCCCGCCATCGCTGACAATGATGCTGCCGGTCATAGCGCGTGCGGCGCTCTTTGACGCCAGTAGCACATAGGCGCTCGCGTGATCTTTCGGCTCCGCTGCGAATCCAAGGGGCGTAGCAGCCCCTATGGCGGCGATAACCGCATCGTCGTCGTCCAGAGCACGGTCTTGCGTGCCCAGGGCGCTGAGGCCGGAAAGCGAGGTTTTGGTTCCGCCCGGCGCGACACCGTTGACGCGGATATCGGGCGCCCATTCATGGGCGAGTTGATAAACCAGCCCGCGAACAGCAAATTTGCTTGCGGTGTAAAGAGCACCCCCACCGCCGCCGCGAAAACTTGCGACCGAACAGGTCAGAACGAGACTGCCGCCGGCGGCTTTTAAAGCTTCGTATGCGGCGTTTGCAAGCAGCAGGTGCGAGGTAATATTGGTGCTGAAGATTTCCTGCGCCGCCGATCGAATTTCATCGGCCTTCATACGCACCACGCGCTTGTGCCAGTCGAAAACGCCGACATTGCCGACGACTGTATCAAGCCGCCCGAATTCATTCAGCGTCATGTCAACGCTGCGCCGAATAACCTCGGGATCGCTAGCATCGCCCGGCGCGATGGCGCATCGGTCGCCCAACGTCGCTTTCAGTTCATTCAGACGGTGTGCGTCTCGGTCTTGTGCAACAACCCGCGCGCCTTCGTGAACGAAACGTTCCGTTACCGCGCGCCCGATCCCGGCCCCGGCGCCGGTTACGATCGCAACCTGATCCTTTAGCCAACCGTCAGTCATAACTGTTCCGTTCTGCGCCAGCGTTTATCCGTCGGCTTTCCGATGTCGATCCACACGCCGGTTTGCGTTTCCGGCGGTGACGCGGAGGACGTTGTTGTCACACGCATTTTTTCGCCGGTCCCTTGACTTAACCGGTTGAGCGTGTACCGTCAATACGGTAACGTATGGACGCAGAGAGCATTCAGGTCAAGAGAGTGAAAATGTCAGCAAACCTTCCAGACGCCGGCAAGACCGTTTTTGCCGGCGGTATAGAGACAAACTATCACGACGAAGGCTCTGGCCGGCCGTTAATCCTGTTGCACGGCTCGGGACCCGGCGTTACGGCATGGCAAAACTGGAGCGGCGTACTTCCGCGCCTCGCTAAAAACTATCGGGTGATTGCGCCTGATATTGTCGGATTCGGATTGACGAAAATTCCTGACGGCCATGAGCCGAACATCAAATCGTGGCTGGCGCACGTCACTGGCCTGATTGATGCGCTCGAACTGTCAGATGTCACTCTCGTCGGCAACAGTTTCGGCGGCGCGATTTCGCTTGCGATGATGCTGCGCTATAGCGAGCGGGTCCAGTCGCTTGTGCTGATGGGAACGCCGGCGGGAGAGTTTCAGCAGACGCAAGGGCTTGGCGACAGCTATTCATTCGAGCTCAGCCGCGAAAAAATGGCGGAAATGATGACGCACTTTCCGTATGATCCGACCATTGTCACAGGCGAGATGATTGATGCGCGCTTTGCTTCTGCGGCAGTCAACAGCGGAATTGAAACGATTCGCAAACTTCAGCCGAAACCATCCGATGACGGATCGCCGGCAACCGTGCGTGGCGTGCCGCTGGAACAGCTTGAAAAAATTGAGGCGCCGGCGCTCATCCTCCATGGGAGGGAGGACGGGGTTATTCCGCTGGATGTTGCTGTGCGCATGCACCGTCATCTGAAAAATTCGGAAATGCACGTTTTCGGGCAATGCGGTCACTGGGTGCAGATCGAAAAAGAAGACGCCTTCGTTCAACAGCTCGAAAACTTCCTGGAAGGACGGGCCAAGCTATGAGCGTAACGGCTGTGATGACCTGCCTATATGATCTTTCCACGTCGCGCAAACTGCGTTCGGCGTTCGCCGAGGACCCGCAATCGGCGCTTGCGCGATATAAACTGGACGACGATGAACGCCAGTCCATCATTAATTGCGATGTGGGCGCGCTGTTTGAACAGGGCCATAATCCCATGTTGTTGATGGGGTATTACATGATCTTAAACGGGCCGCAGTCAATGCCGGAATATATCGGCAAAATGCCAACGCTGTCGTCGCGTTTGGAAGGGGCGCAACCGGTATGAGCAAGATTGTCGGTGGCTTCACTGTTTCTCATGACCCGCTAGTATTCATCAATCCGCGAAAGCTGGACGCGGAGCCCGTTAAGCAAGCCTATAGTGAAATCCAGCGACGTGTCGCTGAATTACGCGCAAGCGTCGCGATTATCGTTGGCGCCGATCACTTCATTCTCTTCGGTCCGCGTCTGTTGCCGCAGATTGTCATTTGCGGTGGAGAAATCACCGGGCCCGTTGATGCGCTGCCAGGGATTCCGAACCAGCCGATCGTTCATAATGAAAATTTTGCGCGGCGGGTCTTTGACCACGTTTTGCATGCAGATTTCGATCTAGCTTATTCGAATGGGATTGGCGTCGATCACGCAATCGGGATCCCGGCGCACCTTTGCCTTCCTGCCGATGGATCGGTCGCAACAGTGCCGGTGTACATGGCAAGCGGCGTTGAGCCTTATATTCCTATCAACCGGGCCTTTCGCTTTGGCGGCGCCTTGAAGGCGGCCATTGAAAGTGATCCAGGCGATGAACGGGTTGTCCTGTTTGGCAGCGGTGGAATCAGCCACTGGGTCGGGACGGGCGAGATGGGCAAGATCAATACCGAATTCGATGAATTCGTGCTTGATGCGATCACGAACGGCGATCCGGATCCGCTCCTGGCGCTCAGCGACCATGACATCATGACCCGCGGCGGCAACGGCGCAATGGAGATCCGTCATTTTCTCGCGGTAATGGGCGCCATGCCGAACGCCAGAGGTGAGGTGATCGAATACAATCCCTGGAAGGGCGGCGTGACCGGTCTCGGCTTCACCCATATTCAGGCGGCCACATGACATTGAGCGTTCAGGATTAAAGCCAAATGGAGGCAGTTATTTCGCGTTCACACATATCTGATGAAATCAGCAGCCTGACGGAAGCGCTGCCGTCGCTTGTCGACGCAGAAAATGGGTGGATCGACCGCCGTATTTTCTGGGAGGAGGACATCTATGCGCTTGAGCTTGAGCGGATTTTCTCGCGTTGCTGGATTTTCATCTGTCACGAAAGCCAGCTTCCTGAGGTTGGCGACTTTTTGACCACCTATATTGGTGAGGACGCCGTGATTGTTGCGCGCGCGCGCGACGAAAAAATCCATGCTTTTATCAATTCGTGCAGCCATCGCGGTAATCGCGTGTGTTTCGCCGAGGCTGGCAACCAAAAGCGGTTTACCTGCAATTTTCATGGCTGGTCATTTGGGCTTGACGGCTCCCTGTCTGCGGTTCCCTACGCAAATCTCTACAAAGACAATCCGACATTCGATCGAGAAAAACTCGGCCTGCACCGCGCGCGCGTCGAAAGCTACAAGGGCATGCATTTTGCGACCTTCGATATGGAAGCGCCATCGCTTGAAGAATATCTCGGTGATTTTCGGTGGTATCTTGATGCTATTCTCGACAATGACGAAGGAGGTATTGAGTTTTTAGATGGCAACATCAAGTCTCGCATGAAGTGCAACTGGAAATTTCCCGCGGAAAACTTCGTTGGCGATTCTTATCACGCGCCATGGACGCATAGTTCAGCACTGCACGCGCTCTTTGGCAGGCTTCCGACAATACAGCCCGAGCG
>CAMYNO010000168.1 GCA_947259815.1 uncultured Parvularculaceae bacterium | reverse complement strand
GGCGCGAATGCGCTTCATATAAAAGCCAATATCATATTCGTCGGTCATCCCGATGCCGCCATGCATCTGAACGGCTTCCTGGCTGGCGAGTTTGGCGACCTCTCCCGCTTTGGCCTTTGCCAGCGCGCAGGAAAATGACGCGGCGTCATACATACCGTCAAGATCTTGAAGCGCCTTCAGGACCGCCGATTTCACAAGCTCGATTTCTGCATAAAGATGCGCCGAGCGATGCTGCAGCGCCTGAAAAGCGCCGATTTCTATGCCGAACTGTTTGCGCTCCTTGAGATAGTTTACCGTCATGTCGAATGCGCCCTGAGCGGTGCCGGAAAGCTCTGCGGCGAGCCCGGCGCGCCCGGCGGACAAGACGCCTTCAAGCGCTGCATATCCGTTATCGACTTCACCCAGGACATCGTCGCCCGTCGCATCGACCCCATCGAATTCAAGCCGTGCATAGCCGCGGTCATCGACCATGGCCGTCGTTTCTTTAGACAGACCGTTCGCTTTCGCATTGACAAGGAAAAGAGTAAGGCCCTCTTCTTCGCCAGCAGAACCCGCCGACCGTGCGGCAACAATAAGTTTATCGGCAACGCCGCCATCGGCGACGAATGTCTTCGAGCCGGACAGCTTGAAACCGTTGCCGTGCTTTTCCGCTTTCATGGCGGTTTTAACCGGGCGATGTTTCGCGCCCTCGTCTACGGCCAGCGCGAACAACGCCTCGCCTGCGGATATCTTCGGCAGATATTCCTGCTGGTGCGCCTCGCCCGCAATTTTTTTCAGCGCTGTCGCCGCAAGGATTGAGGTTGAAAGGAAAGGCGACGCCGTCAGGGTCCGCCCCATTTCTTCGGCGAGAACACCTGCGCCAACGAAACCGAAATCCGATCCGCCAAATTTTTCGTCGACAAGAATGCCGGCCCAACCCATTTCGGCCATCTCTTTCCAGAGGCCGCGATCAAAGCCGTCCTTGTTTCCGTCATCGCGCAATTTACGTAACGCAGCCACCGGCGCTTTTTCATCCAGAAAACCGCGCGCGGACTCTCGCAGCATTTCCTGTTCTTCGGTGAGAACTAAAGGCATCAATCAGGCTCCCGGCAATTCTAAGATACGTTTTGCAATAATATTGAGCATCACTTCGGACGTGCCGCCCTCAATGGAGTTGGCTTTTGTCCGCAACCAGCGGCGCGCAAGCTCGCCGTCATTGGTGCGGTCATTTTCCCATTCAAGCTCGTCGGAACCGCCGGCGTCCATCATCAACTCATGGCGGCGCTTGTTGAGCTCGGTTCCATAATATTTCAGCATCGACGATTTCGCCCCGACGCCCTGTCCGGCCTTCGCCTCATCCTTCATGCGCTCCATGGTCAACAAGAACGCCCAACCGTCGATTTCAGTCTGAGCGATTTTTCCGCGCAGTATCGGATCATCAATGCGCCCCGCCTCGTCGCGGCCGATTTTGTCAGCGGCAATTTCACCGGGACTGCGCGCCGTCACGCCGAGAGAGCCGCCGCCGCCGATCATTTCCCGTTCATGGGTCAGCAGATATTTAGCAACGTCCCATCCACGATTGAGTTCGCCAACAATGGCGTTCACGCCCGCCGCATGTTCTTTCGGCACCTTAGCATCATCAAAGAAAGTTTCACAGAACGGCGATTTACCCGAAATCAGTTTGATCGGTTTGGTCGTAACGCCAGGCTGATCCATATCGACCAGAATAAAGGAAATGCCGTTATGCTTTGACGCGGCGGGATCGGTCCGCACCAATACGAATATCCAGTCCGCTTCATCGGCATAGGATGTCCAAATCTTCTGACCGTTGATGAGCCAATGATCGCCCTTGTCTTCGCATTTGGTTTGAAGCGATGCGAGATCGGAACCGGAATTGGGCTCGGAATATCCTTGCGCCCAGCGAATTTCACCACGCGCAATTGGCGGCAGGAAATGCGCTTTTTGTTCATGCGTACCAAATTTCAGCAAGGCCGGCCCAAGCATCCAGATACCGAAACTCTCAAGCGGCGAGCGCGCGCGAATGGCGCGCATTTCCGCTTTCAGGATTTTGACTTCTTCTTTTGAAAGTCCGCCGCCGCCATATTCTTTCGGCCATGCCGGCACGGTCCAGCCTTTCCCGGCCATGCGTTCAAGCCAGACCTTTTGCGCGTCGGAAGAAAATGTCCAGCTTTTGCCGCCCCAGCAAATAGCGTCTTCGCCAACTCTCCCATCGCGCATCTCCGCCGGGCAATTTTCTTCCAGCCAGGCGCGCGTTTGTGTACGGAACGTTTCCAGGTCGCTCATCAGCGTTACTCCTATCGATTATTCGGCGGTATCGTTTTTAGACTTTCAGAAAATGCGGCGATTTCCGGCCGCGAATATTTCGCATGAATCCGCTTTAAAGAGGCTGCGTGATGGCCAAGACCGGCGCCGGGCCGATGCGCGGATTTGGGCCGGATAGGCCTCTTTTCAAATCCGCCACCGCAATTCGGGCAAACATTTTCAAGCACTGTTTCCACGCATTCTGCACAGAACGTACATTCATAGGTGCATATACGCGCATCCAGAGAATCCGGCGGCAGATCGCAATCGCAAAACTCACAATTCGGCCTGATGTCCAACATCGCGCTCTCGTATTTTCAAGGCCCTTCTTTGGGCCAGCGCGCTGCGAGCGCAAGCATTTCTTGCAGTCGTCAGACGGCAAGGGCGGGAGGATGCTGGAGAGCAATGGTTTTTATGGTCTGCTTATCGAATTTCTCCGTGCCCAGTCGCGGCAAGGCCGATGGCGATATCCAAATTCGTTCCGGCGTTTTAAAACCGGCGAGTTTACCTGCCAGAAATTCGCGAAGAGCGTCCGCGGAAAGGTTTTCGCCTTCCTTGATATAGGCGACGAGGCCGACGCGTTCGCCCAGCACGTCATCAGGCACTGAGAAAACAGCGGCTTCGGCAACTGCTTCGCATTCATAGGCGGCAGCCTCGACTTCAAGACACGAGATGTTTTCGCCGCCTCGAATAATAATGTCTTTGGCGCGATCGACAATGTAGAGAAAATCTTCAGCATCCATATAGCCGAGATCGCCTGTTCGGAACCAGCCGTCCGGCGTGATCGCTTCGGCAGTTTCCTTCGGCAGTTTCCAATAGCCTTCGAAGTTTGCGGGAGAGCGTATCCAGATTTCGCCGACCTCACCGCGTGGTTGGTCGGCGCCGTCCTCAACGATCTTGATGTCGGTCAGCGGCGGCGCGGGACGTCCGGTCGAGCCCGGCCGTTCCTGGTACATGTTTTGCGAAATAATACAGGCCAGCGCATTCGTTTCCGACAACCCGTATCCTGACGATGGCATTGCCTGCTTGAACGCCGTTGCAAGTTTTTCAACCTGATCGGGTGGACGTTTCGCGCCGCCCGAACCGATATCAATGAGCGATGCCAGACCATCATTGCCCGCCGCCAACATCAGCTCATAAGACTGGCTAGGCACGCCGACAAAATTGGTGAGCTTTTCGGCGTTTATGATTTTGGCCGCTTCCTCCGCATCCCAGCGCCGCATCATGACGATACGACGGCCGAACAGGTACGACATCATAAAGATTGAATGGCTGCCGGTTACGTGAAACAGCGGCACAGCAAGGAGAATACCGGGATCATCACCCACAAGACTGCACCCGCGCACATCCTCAACAACACTGGCGATAAAGAACCATGAATAGAGCGCTGACAGTGCTCCGCGATGGGTGAGAACAACGCCTTTCGGATGCCCGGTCGAGCCGGAGGTGTAGACAATGCAAAAGCGATCGTCCGGTTCGATTTTGACGTCAATCGGGTCCGGCGCGCCCGCGCCAATCAGAGTGTCAAAATGATCGTCAGCCCCCTCGGCTTTGTCACGGGCGAGAATAAGCGGCAGCCCTAATTCATCCTTGAACGGTGCAATATATTCGAGCCGGCGACCGTCAACGAGGACAATCCTGGCTTCGGAATCCTTGATCCCGTATTTCAGCTCTTCGGACTTCCACCATGCGTTTAACGGCACCACAATCGCGCCCAGCGAAATGAGCCCGATATAAGCGACGCACCATTCCGGATAGTTGCGCATGGCCAGCGCGACATGGTCGCCTTTTTTCACGCCATATTTTTTGGAAAGCCCATTCGCAAAGCGTAAACTTTGATCATAGAGTTCGGCAAAGCTCAACCGCTCCCCTTCATAGGTCAGGAAGGGTTTGTCCCCCTGCGCGGCGGTCATCTCGGCGAAGAATTTCGAAAGGTCGGAAGGAATATTCTCAAAGACGCGATAGGCGTTGCCGCGAATTTCAGCTTCCGTCATTTTGAACAAGGGATCGGTCCCTAACCGCGTCATCGCGGCGGTAGCCAATCCTGTTAACGTCAAATCCGCCGGTTTCAGCGTCGCCTCCGCATTCATAAACGTTTTCCCTGAATTCGTTTTTGCCTTTGATAGCCGAGCCGGGCCGTTCGCGGAACCTTTAAGCGCAGCAGTGACTTACGTCTTGCGTATGCCTCGCGCATCCCTATGGTGCGCCGCCAGTAATCGGACCCGCAAAACCATGGCACACCATTCCTCCCTTGTCGCCGTTATGATCGAGGCCGCCAGAAAGGCCGCGCGTGGGCTTGCGCGCGACTTTGGCGAGACCCAGGCGCTGCAGGTATCGAAAAAAGGCATCGCCGATTTCGTTTCCAAGGCGGACTTTCAGGCCGAGCAGTCGGTTTTTGAAACCCTTTCGGCGGCGCGCCCGAAATTTGGCTTCATTATGGAAGAGCGCGGCGAGGTCGAAGGATCGGACAATTCCAACCGCTGGATTATCGACCCTCTCGATGGGACAACGAATTTCCTGCACGGGATTGGGCATTTTGCAATTTCGATCGGCCTTGAACGCGACCGCCAGCCTTTCGCGGGCGTGATCTATAATCCGGCTTCGGACGAACTGTACTGGGCTGAAAAAGGCCAGGGGGCCTGGCTGAACGATCGGCGTTTGCGGGTCTCCGGGCGCCGCAACCTGAATGAATGCCTGTTCGCAACGGGACTTCCTTTCGCCGGCCGCGAAGGGCGTGATGAAGCACTGGAAGAAACCCGCCGTGTGCTGGAAGTCACCGCCGGCATTCGCCGTTTCGGCGCCGCGGCGCTCGATCTCGCCTATGTGGCGGCGGGGCGCTACGACGCCTATTGGGAACGCGGCCTCAATTCATGGGATGTCGCCGCTGGCGCGGTCCTGGTGCGCGAGGCCGGCGGTTTCGTGACAGAGATTGAAGGCGGGACGGACTTTCTCAACGCGCGATCAATACTCGCCGCGAGTTCAGAAATTTACGACGACGCGAAATCGTTGATTACAGGCTAACCCCTAGTAACAGCGATAATGCCGGTAACGCCAACGCACTGACGAGGGATCAATCGTCTCGTCTTCGTAGACGGCGCGCAAATTATAAGCTGCGCAATACGCATCCGCTTCCGCCTGCAGGTCTGCAGGATCGAAATCATACGGATCGTAGGGAATTGAAATCGTCTGATATTCCGGTTCCGCCGTCGCGCAGGCGGCGATCCCCAAAATACCCAGAATGATGACGGCGCGGCTCAATGCGTTGCCCATTACTCAACCCCTTACCAGCGATAATGGCGAGAATAGCAAACGCTGGACAAAATAACAGGGCGCGGCGACTGCAGCGCACCGCGCCCGTATAACGACGCCCGACGCAACCGGGAGGGGATATGACTGCGCCGGGCTCAGCCTATTGGTTTAGGCCGCGTTCTGGTCTTTTTTCAAAACTTTGATGTTTGAATTGTTGATCGCGATCTTTCGCGGTTTCATCGCTTCGGGAATGACGCGCTTCAATTCGACATCGAGAAGCCCGTTCCGCAATGCAGCGCCGGCGACTTCCACATGCTCGGCGAGCTGGAAGCGGCGCTCAAAGGATCGCCCGGCAATGCCCTGATAGAGGAACTGGCGGCCTTCATCAGCGTC
>CAMYNO010000167.1 GCA_947259815.1 uncultured Parvularculaceae bacterium | reverse complement strand
GGTGGCGTTGATATGGTCGATCAATTCCTGACGGCGCACGCAAGTGTCGAAGGCGGCTTCGTCAATGCCGGCCTGAGCGCCGATTTTCAAGAGCTCGTCACGGGTGTCGCCGTAAATCCATTTCTGCTGGGTTTTGAAAAGCGAGCCCAGAACGAGGAAATAGGCTTCCTCGCCGCCCTTGTCGGCCGCGCAGCGCGCGAGCATCGACCCGACGACCGAAAGCTGCGCAGGCGGCGTTGGGAATTCGCGGAACACGAAGCGGACTTTGCCGGTGTCGACATATTTTTCCTTGATCTCGGGGAAAACAGTCTCGTGAAAGGTTGCGCAATGAGGGCAGGTCACGGAGGCGTATTCGATCACGGTAATTGGCGCGTCTTCCGAGCCAATCGCCATCTCCGCCAGGGCCCCGGTTGTCGAACCGTCTATGACTTCCGATCCACCATCTGTTTCCGCGCCGCCGGAGTCGCTCTGGCCGCAGGCGGCAAGGGCGAGTGCGGCCGCGCTAATAGCGGCAAGTCGGAGAGCGGAACGTGAGATTGCGTTATGCATTGACGGTGAAGCTTTCCTGCGCGGCGCTTACAATCAGCGCCGTGTCGTTCGTTTGGGAAAATTTCCCGGAGAATCGCCGATGGCGGCCCGGGACGCAAGCCCTGCCGGGCTCTATTCGTCGTGTGAGCGGGAGCGGACGGCCGCTCGAAATGACGAAAGCGCCGCCCCAAGCGGGCTCTCGGACCCGGCTTTTTGCGGGGAGCCCTTTGTTTCCTGCGCGCCGGCGCGCTGTTTGATGGCGATATGGTCAACCGCGCCCGGCCCCAGATAGCGGTTAACGGCGGCTATCAGATCGTCGGCGCGCATTTGCAGCGCCGCCGCCGAGGCGCCGTCGCGGACGATCACTTCCAGCGTTCGCCCGCGCTTTGCCCCAAGCACCCGTCCCGGCCGGCCGAGCGCCGCGATCTCCGCGCCGGCGATAGACGGCCAATTATCTGAAAGGCCGGGATCGGCATAGCGCGTTGCCTGGGCCAGTTGAGAGAAAACCCGCGCTGCGGCTCGCGCCGCCCTTGGCGGGCCTTTCCGCACCGGCCGCGTCTGTTGAAAACTAGTCATATCCCGCCCGTCGCTGGCGCTTTGCGAACAACGCCAAGCTTCATCATAACATATGGGCTATGGCGTTTGACGATAAAGGCAAAAATAAATCCGTGGGCCTCACGCGTGCGCTTTTGCGCTGGTACGGGCAAAATGCGCGCACGCTCCCCTGGCGGGTGGGGCCGAAAGAGCGCGCCGCCGGCGTCTCGCCGGACCCATATGCCGTCTGGTTATCGGAAGTCATGCTGCAGCAGACAACGGTTGCGACCGTCGCGCCGCGCTTCGCCGCCTTTCTCGCCAACTGGCCGACAGTCGAGGCGCTGGCGGCGGCTCCGCTTGACGAGGTTCTCGGCGAATGGGCCGGCCTTGGTTATTACGCCCGTGCGCGCAATCTTCACAAATGCGCCGTTGCCGTCGCTGACCTCGGCGGTTTTCCTGATACGGAAGACGGGTTGCGCGATTTGCCCGGCATCGGTGCTTACACCGCTGCCGCAATCGCGGCCATCGCGTTCGACCGGCGCGCAGTCGTGGTCGACGGCAATATCGAGCGCGTCGTTGCGCGCCTATTCGCGGTTGCGACGCCCTTGCCCGGCGCAAAGCCTGAACTGAAAACGCTGGCGGAACAAATCTGGCCGGCGAAGAGCTCGGGCGATTTCGCGCAAGGGCTGATGGATCTTGGCGCCACCATCTGTCGTCCGAAGGCGCCGTCCTGTCTGCTCTGTCCGATACATGACCATTGCGCAGCGCATGCGGCTGGCCGCGCAGACGAGTTCCCGAAAAAGGCGGCAAAGAAAGCCAAGCCGACGCGGCGCGGGGCGGCGTTCGCGCTCTTCAACGGCAAGGGCGAGGTGCTGTTTGAGCGGCGGGAAGAAAAAGGCCTTCTCGGCGGCATGCTGGGGCTGCCCGGCACTCAGTGGGCGGAGCAGTCCGGCGATGATGATTTCGCCGCCGCGCCGGCAATCGCCGATTGGCATGCCGCCGGTGAAGCGCTCCATACGTTTACGCATTTTCACCTGCGCCTTGATGTTTTTCGCGCCGCCGCGCCGAAAGGGTTTCGCCGCAAGCCCGATCAACTGTGGATCAGCCCGGCGGATGCAAAGCTGCCGACGGTAATGAAAAAGGCGCTGGAGTGTGCGCTATAGTCTTTAGGGGTCGCATCGCGAAAGGCAAAAACCGTTGCACAGTTTTTGCGCGATGCTCTACCCGGCCATCCGTTTGCGGATCTTGTCGCGCAGGAAGTCGATGGGCTTGCGGCCGGCCTTTTCTTCATAATGCCAATAGGTCCAGCCATTACAGGCTTGCGCGTTTTGCACCGCCGCGCCGACCTTGTGGATTGAGCCCTGAATTTCCGTCTCGCCGTCTTTCACGTAAAGCGAGCCGTCAGCGCGGACTTTTGCTTCGTGATTGCCGCGTGGCGAATAAAGCTTTGCGCCGGGCTTGATAAGTTTCGTTTCGACCACCTGGCCGAATGGCACCCTTGGCGCAGCTTTTGGAGAGGGTTGCGTTTTCAGATCGTCGTCTTCGAGGGGTTTTACCCGTGCAATGCGCCGCTTGGCGGCGGTGATGTAATTTTTGTCCCGTTCGATCCCGATAAACCGGCGACCGAGATATTTTGCGGCGGCGCCTGTCGTTCCCGAACCGAAGAACGGGTCGAGTATGATGTCGCCGGGATTAGTCGATGCAATCAGCACACGGTATAAAAGCGATTCCGGTTTCTGTGTGGGGTGCGTTTTCGCGC
>CAMYNO010000166.1 GCA_947259815.1 uncultured Parvularculaceae bacterium | reverse complement strand
CGACGCCGTGAAACAGGCGCAGGAAAGCGGAACCGACATTTTGCTGATCGACACCGCGGGTCGCCTTCAAAATAAAACGGCGTTGATGGACGAACTTGCCAAGATCGTCCGGGTTTTGAAAAAACTGGACGAAAGCGCGCCTCATGACGTTGTACTCGTCCTTGATGCGACCGTCGGACAAAACGCCGTCAGCCAGGCCCAAGTCTTTTCGGAAATTGCAGGCGTAACCGGCCTCGTCATGACCAAGCTGGACGGCACAGCGCGCGGCGGCGTCCTTGTGGCGCTGGCCGACAAATTCAGATTGCCGATCCACTATATCGGCGTCGGCGAAAGCGTTGACGACCTCCAGCCGTTCAGAGCCGACGCGTTCGCCCGCGCGCTCGCCGGCGTCGCCATTGATTGATACTTCCACAGAATAAAAGGACACGACGCTTGTGACAGATGCGGCCTCTCCAAAACGACTGACCGGGCGGGCAAAATTCGCCGTCGATTTCGCCCCGCTACTGGTTTTTATGGCCGCTTACTTTTTCGGGCGTCGCCTCGTGGGCCTTGCGGGCGATATGGCGGGCGCAGAGTGGTGCCTGCGTGAAGGGGCGGAGATGTATCTTGCCGTCGCCGCCTTTATGCCGGCATTCGCGCTCGCTTTTGCATATAGTGTCTGGAAGGAGAAACGGATCGCGCCGATGTTGCTGGTGAGCGGCGTTATCATCGGCGTCCTCGGCACACTGACGCTAGTGCTGCAGAACAAGACCTTTTTCTACATGAAGCCAACGATCGTTTACCTCCTCTTCGGCGGAACCCTGTTTGCCGGGTTGATGACACAGCGCAATTTTCTGAAAATCGTTTTTGACGGCGCCCTGCACTTACCGGACGGCGTATGGCGCACACTGACGACCCGCTATGCGATCTTCTTTATGTCGCTCGCGATCCTCAATGAGATCGCATGGCGCTGGCTCACCAAGGATTGTCCGCCAGAACCCGCACTCGCGGCCAATGCCGGCGCCTGGGGCTGGCTGCTTGGCGAATGCGGCGTTGAAACAGTACGCTGCGCCGGCGAAGGCGACTGGGTAAAATTAAAAGCCTTTGGTTTCACCATTTTAAGCCTCGTCTTCACAGCGACCCAGGCGCCGCTGATCGCAAAGAATATGAGCGATGAACCGGGCGGAGACGGTTAGAGCATCCTGACGTTTCGGTGAATCATCAGGATGCTCTAGATTCGGTAGCGCGCGTTTTGAGACGGAAAACCGGTGAACCACTTTTCCTTCAAAACGCTCTAAGCCTAAAGCCCCTCCACGGGATTGGAGAATGGCGGGAAATCGGCGCTATCGCGCGTTTCGCGCCAATGCCTGAGCGCCCAGCCGACCGTGGGAAACGCCAGATCGGCCCACGGGATCGCATCCCACGAATATAACGCCACCGCCTCGCTTTCTGGTCCGGCGGCAATCTCATCGGTTTCAAGGCGGGCGCGATACATCAATTGCACCTGCGAAATGCGCGGCACGGAATAAATCGCCAAAAACCTGTCCAGCGTTAAGCGCGCTCGCGCCTCCTCCCACGCCTCACGGCGAGCGCCGTCTTCGGCCGACTCTCCTGTTTCGAGATACCCGGCAGGCAGCGTCCAGAACCCCTTGCGCGGTTCAATGGCCCGCCGACAAAGGAGAATTTTATCTTTCCACAGGGCAACCGATCCAACGACAATCTTCGGGTTCTCGTAGTCGACAAATTCGCACCGGACGCATACCGAGCGTTCGCGATCGTCACCAACGGGAACCTTCGTTCGAAATAACGGCTCTTCAAATGTCTTCTCGGCCATGGATACCTCACCTTCCCCATGAACTGGTATTTTCATCCGACCAAAGCGTATCTTCCGGCAATAGCGCTGCTGCCTTGGAATTGTCTGTAATTCGTCATTAAAGCGCCGTAACCAAACCTTGGCGTCTCAGGTCAACGACCTTGCCCTAAATAAACATGCATTGTGATCATAAATTGCTGTAAACATAGTTGCGCGGCGCGCGGATAATATGTACACGGCATTCTGCGATTTCGACTATTCAATGCCCTATACGGAGATAATTACATGGCTTACTCGCTGAAAAAGTCGCCCGGTCACCTGCTGCGGCGCGCCCAGCAATATGCGCACGATTTATATTCGAAAGACGTCGGATCAAGCGGCCCGACGCCGCGTCAATTCGAAGTCCTTCACGTCGTTGCACAAAATGAGGGCCTCAGCCAGACCGACCTCGTCCACCATACGGGTATCGACCGTTCGACACTTGCCGACATGATCGCCCGCATGATGAAAAAGGGTCTTCTTTCTCGCAAGCGCACCAAGGAAGATGCGCGTGCGAATGCCGTATCCATCACCGCCGCCGGTCGCCGCATGCTCAAAGGCGCTGAGTCGAAGGTGAACAAGTCCGACACCGCCGTTCTGGCTGTTCTGCCCAAGACCCAGCAAACCGCCTTTATGAAAGCGCTGACCGCCTACGCCGAAGCGCTCGACAAAATGGATCAGGCTGCGGCTGCGCCGGTCAAGCGTAAAGCGACGAAGAAAAAAGCGACAAAACGCAAAACCGCCGCCAAGCGCAAAACCACCAAGAAAAAAGCCAAGCGCCGCACAAAGCGTCGTTAATCGCGCATGTAGGCCAAATGACTCGATCGAAAACGCCGCCGGTTTCCGGCGGCGTTTTTCGTTTCACCGACTGTCTTTAGCGACCCGCCAGCAGCAATGGGCCGCGACGAAAAAACCGAGATTTTGCGCTTTACGCCGGTCGCAGCGGTCACCACCAATGCGCCACGGCAGGAAAGTGGACGCCGGCGGGTGTTTCGGGGCATTGTCCGGGCGTTATGTCTGAAACCACAACCGATTCGCCGACGGCGCGCATCAAATTTCTGGTCGTTGCATCCGACTGCGACGAAGCGCGCCGCGCAGCGTTTTTCGCGGGCCGTCGCGCGCGCAATTCAAACGCTATTGTCACGCTTCTTCATGTGATGGAGCCGCCGGAATTCGGCCATTGGGCCAGCGTTGCTGAAACCATGCGCGCAGAAACGCAGGAGACGGCGCAAACCCTGCTGCATGAATTCGCGGCCGAGGTGAAAGCGCAATCCGGCGAAGACCCGGAGATGGTCATGCGCGAGGGGGACACAGCGGAGGAGATTCGCAAGCTGATCAATAAAGACACCAATATCGCATTCGTTTTTCTTGGCGCCTCAACGGAGTCGAGCGGACCCGGCCCGCTGGTTTCCGCAATAGCGAAAGATCCCGCTTATCTCGCCGCGCGCCCTATCCCCGTCGTTATTGTTCCGGGCTCGGCAAGCCGCGACGAGCTGCGCCGTCTGGCGGGGTAAGCTGTGGATCGCGAACGATTTCACCTGCCGGGAAAGCACTATTTCCTTTCCCATTCGGTTGGCGCCCAACCCAAAAGCTGGGAGGCGGCGGTCAGTCATGGTTTCGCCAGTCCTTGGCGTACGGACGGATTTGAAGTCTGGACGCCGTGGTTCCAAACAATGGACCGGTTCAAGGCCGGACTCGCAGGCATTGTCGGCGCACACGCCGCAGACATGTGCCCGCAGCCAAATGTATCGGCCGGCATTTCTCATATATTGTTTTCATTGCCCGAAAGAGCGCGCCGCACAAAAATTGTATTGACGGAAGACGACTTTCCCACGGTCGGGTTCGCACTCGCGCAAGGGCGGCGCATGGGATACGAACTTGTCTTTCTCCCGGGCGGCGAACGCCTCGCGGACCCTGACGCCTGGGCGCCGGCGTTTCACGACGACGTTCAGCTTGTCGTCGCAACGCAAGTTTACTCCAATACATCCGTGCTTGCGCCGTGTGCGGAAATTTGCCGGCGCGCAAGAGAGCGCGGGGTTTTCACCCTGATTGATGCAGCCCAGGCCGCGGGCGCAATCCCCGTCCGGCTGAACGAATGGGGATGCGATTTCGCGGTGGGAACATCGCTTAAATATTTGTGCGGCGGAACCGGCGCCGCGTGGCTTTGGGCGAATGCGGACGCAGCCGCGCGCACCGCGCCGCTTGATGTGGGTTGGTTTTCCCATGCAAACCCGTTCGAGTTCGACATTCACCACTTTGAATACGCCGAAGGGGCCGCGCGTTTCGCTGGTGGCACAGCGTCCATCGCGCCACTCGCCGGCGCCTGCGCCGCACATGAAATTCTCGCAGGGCGCGGGGTGGATGCGATATACGCCTATAATCAGGCGCTGTTGGACCGGCTGATTGCCGGTCTGCCGTCATCGGCGTTCTTATCAACGACCCTCACCGGGCATCGAGGCTCAGCCGCCTTGATCGCCGTGCGAGACTACGATGCGGCGGCTCGCGATCTTGCAGAAGCCGGCGTCGCCCACGACACCCGCAAAGGCGCCGTCAGGATTTCAATACATCTTTACAATGATGAAGAAGATGTCGATGCCTTGACCGACGTCCTCACGCGTCATGTTTGAGTGAACGATCAATCGTTCCCGTCTGTCTGGCCGACGAAAATCATAATCAGGGCGATAAACCCGCCATACCGGAAGGCCCCGGCGGCGGCCTGAACATGCTCCGGATAGCGGAACATAGCGTATAGCGTTTCGCCGATGACGGTAAATCCGCCGAAAAGCATCGCCACAGCAAAAGCGCAGCCAACCAGCGCAAATCGCTTGGCCAGTTGAAACGCCGCGCTGTCGGCGCGACGCGCTTTTACCATCAAGACCGCCCCGTATGCGCAAAAGGCGCCCGCGGCGATTTTGCCCACAACGATAAGCGCAACGCCAAGCCATACCACAACCGGGTTGTCGGTTCGCCACGGCGGGGCGGCGTCAGCCGGAAAGGTCGGCATGAGCGTGACACTCTCCACTGCCTTATATGCTGCATCAAGGTGCGCGAAATTGCCGGCGGCGCCAATAAGGCCCCACAGCGCCACCAGCGCGATCAAGAAAATCTTCACCAGACGGACCATCTCGGGACCTCCTAAAGGGCTAGTTTCAACGTCACCGGCGCATGGTCAGACGGCCGTTCCCAGCCGCGCGCATCTTCATGGATGGCGAACGCACCGGCGCCGCCGGCGAGCGCCGCTTTCTTTAAGGCAGGACTGACCCAGATGTGGTCGAGACGCCGTCCGCGATTTGACGCTTTCCAGTCGCGCGCGCGATAGGACCACCAGGTAAAAAGCTTTTCCGGTTCCGGAACGATCTCGCGCGCGACATCGACAAAACCGTGCGAGTCGATAACGCGCCCAAGCTTTTCAACTTCGACCGGAGTGTGTGAGACGACTTTCAAAAGCTGTTTGTGCGACCAGACATCATGCTCGCGCGGGGCGACATTCAAGTCCCCGACGACGACCGCTTTTGCGCGCGGGCCCAGCTCTGAGAACCAGTCCGACATCTCATCCATGAAAGCGAGTTTGTGG
>CAMYNO010000165.1 GCA_947259815.1 uncultured Parvularculaceae bacterium | reverse complement strand
TTCCGTTCTACTGTTGCGGCGCGCATATCTTTGCCTTCGGCCTTAAACCGTCTTCAAGCGGGGATCTATAAAGCCGTCAGGATAATGAAATATGACCAATGGGTCCAATGATTTAGCGAGTTTCGATGAATAATCACGATAGCGGCCGTCCGGCCATGCACGCCACGACAATTCTAACGGTGCGCCGCGACGGCAAAGTCGCCATTGGCGGCGACGGACAGGTCAGCCTCGGCCAGACCGTTGTGAAGGGCGACGCCCGCAAGGTGCGCCGGCTCGCCGGCGGCAAGGTGATCTGCGGTTTCGCCGGGGCGACGGCGGACGCATTTACGTTGCTGGAACGCCTCGATTCGAAACTGGAACAATATCCCGCGCAATTGACCCGCGCGGCGGTGGAACTGGCCAAGGATTGGCGTACGGATCGTTACCTGCGTCGGCTGGAGGCGATGATTATCGTTGCCGACAAGGATGTGACGCTGACGCTTTCCGGGGCGGGGGATGTGATCGAGCCGGAATTCGGGGTCGCCGCCATCGGGTCCGGCGGCGATTTCGCCCGCTCTGCCGCGCGGGCTTTGTTGGCGGAAACGAATTTGAGCGCCGCGGATATTGTCGCCAAGGCGATGGCGATCGCCGCGTCGATCTGCGTTTACACCAATGATGCGCTGACCCTTGAAACGATCGACGAGTAAGTCCGGCATGTTTTCGTACAGTGCGCCGCCTTTTCATTCGCTGACCGAAGGCTTAAGTCCCGCGCTTGCTTGTGTTGAAGGTGTTTGTTGATGACAGAATTTTCGCCGCGCGAAATTGTTTCCGAACTGGACCGCTTCATTGTCGGACAGAAAGCCGCCAAGCGCGCCGTCGCCATCGCCTTGCGCAATCGCTGGCGCCGGCGCCGCGTCGAGGGGGCGTTGCGCGACGAAATCACGCCGAAGAATATTTTGATGATCGGCCCGACCGGGGTCGGCAAGACGGAGATTTCCCGCCGCCTTGCGCGCCTTGCCGGTGCGCCGTTCCTGAAGGTGGAAGCGACGAAATTCACCGAAGTCGGCTATGTCGGCCGCGATGTCGATTCCATCATTCGCGATCTGGTCGAGGTTGCTATCGGGCTGGTGCGCGAACAAAAGCGCGAGGATGTGCGCGTCGCGGCGGCCGAGGCGGCGGAAGAGCGCGTGCTCGATGCGCTGGTGGGGGCGTCAGGCGGCGAGGCCGCGCGTGAGCGTTTTCGCACCATGCTGCGCTCTGGCGAACTCGACGACCGCGAGATTGAACTTGAATTGCGCGAGACCCAGCGCGGTGCGCCGAGCTTTGAGGTTCCCGGTATGCCCGGCTCGCAGATGAGCATGATCAACATTACCGACATGCTGGGCAAGGCGTTTCAGGGACCGAAGACAACCAGGCGCGTGAAGGTAAAGGACGCATACGAACCATTGCTCGCGGAGGAGTCCGACAACCTCGTCGATGACGAAGCGCTGGCGCGCGATGCGGTGTCGCTGGTTGAAAATGACGGCATCGTGTTCCTTGATGAGATCGACAAGATCGCCCGCGGCGCAGAGCGCGGCGGCGCCGATGTGTCGCGTGAAGGGGTGCAGCGCGATCTGTTGCCGCTGATCGAGGGCGCGACTGTCGCAACAAAATACGGGCCGGTGAAAACCGACCACATTCTTTTCATTGCGTCGGGCGCGTTTCATCTATCCAAGCCGTCGGACCTCTTGCCTGAGCTTCAGGGCCGCCTGCCGATCCGGGTCGAGCTGGATGCGCTTTCCCGTGACGATCTGCGCCGCATTCTGGTCGAGCCGGAGGCGAGCCTCATCAAGCAATATACAGCCCTCTTGCAGACCGAAAGCGTCACGCTTGAATTCTCGGACGATGCCGCCGACGCGCTTGCGGATGCGGCTGCGGCGGTCAATTCGGGCGTTGAAAACATCGGTGCCCGCCGCCTCGCCACGATCATGGAAACGGTTCTCGACGAGATTTCATTCTCCGCGTCGGACCGTTTCGACGAGACGATTGTGATCGACGCAGCCTATGTGGAGGAGCGTCTTGGGGAGATTGCCCGCAATGCCGATCTCTCCAAATATATCCTCTAGGCGGGCCAATCGCGACGGATTCCCAGAATTTCTAAGTGATTACAGCCGGTAACGAGGTTGGCGGCGGGCTGTGGCGCGAAGCGCGCAGTACCGCAAGAACCGCAAGCCCTGACGCGTCGACGGGCTTTCGTTACGGTTAATAGCAGGGTAATCTTATATCCTTGAGGGATACAGTGTGGGGCCTCGCAATGGCAGACGGCGCGCCAAGTTTATTTAAACGACGCTCGATGATGGCGTACTCCGAGGATTCCGATCCACGGTTTTCAGACAAGCCTTCGGAGGCGGAAAAACCGAGCGGCAAGCCGCGCCCGCGTATCGCCTTTACCGGTGAGGAGTGGGGGTTTGGCTATCAGGCGACGGATAAATTCCTGCGCCGCGCCCGCGAGCACGGCACGGTTCCCGACGCCGGTTTCGGCGCCATCAACGCCAAGGTCGAACGCGAATTCGACGAGGCCAGCAAGAATAACAAGTTCGATTACCGTCATCCGGTAACCCAGCCCCTGCGCCTTAAAGAACAGGCGCTGATGGCGGTGAAGCAGGAGACTGCCGACTTCGCGCTGGTGCCGTTTTATAATCCTTATTCCGGTTATGATTATGAATCGCTGCGCGCCATGTCGAACCTCGGCACGTTGCGCGCGGTACAGCAGGTCGAGGCGACGGACGATCTCTGTCTCGCCGTTCACGAATCCCAGCTTTACGATCTTATCCAGTCCTCGCATCCGGGCACCGGCTTTTCGGCCCTGCAACGGCGTATGCGCAAGGA
>CAMYNO010000164.1 GCA_947259815.1 uncultured Parvularculaceae bacterium | reverse complement strand
TCGAAGCCGACAAAAACGCCGGCGGCCAGGTCAGGCGAAAAGCCGACAAACCACGCATCTTTATAGTCGTTCGTGGTGCCGGTCTTGCCGGCAAGCGGTTTATTCGAAGCGCGGCGTACGGCGCTGCCGGTGCCGCGAATAACGACGCCTTCAAGAATTGATGTGATCTGATAGGCGGTACGCGGATCAAGAACCTGTTCGCGCGGATCGACCAGTTGCGGCTCCGCCTGTCCATACCAGAATGGTGCGTCACAGACCGAACAGATGCGGCTGTCGCGTGAGAAAATGGTTTTCCCGGTCCGGTCCTGGACCCGGTCGATAATCGCCGGCTCAACCCGCTTGCCGCCATTGACGAAAATCGAATAGGCGGCGGTGATGCGCTCCAGCGTCGTCTCGCCCGAGCCAAGCGAAATCGCCAGCTCGCGCGGCAGATTGTCAGAGAGATTAAAGCGCTCGATATATTGCATGATCGGGCCGATACCGAGATCCTGCGCCAATCGCGCCGTCATGGTGTTGCGTGATTTTTCAATCCCTGTACGGAGCGTTGAAAGACCGCCATAGCGTCCCTCGACATAATTGCCCGGCTTGTACCAGCTATTCTCCCCTGGCGCGACGAAGGGAGCGTCGAGAACCGTTGTCGAGGGCGTATAGCCATTATCGAGGGCGACCGAATAAACGAACGGTTTGAATGTCGAGCCCGGCTGGCGTTCAGCCTGCACGGCGCGGTTAAATTCCGACATGCGGAATGAAAACCCGCCGACCATGGCGAGAACGCGTCCGGTATGCGGATCAATCGCGATCAGGCCGCCATTGACCGCCGGCGGCTGGCGCAGCGCATAGGCGCCCTCAAGAATGGGCGCATCAGGCGCAACGGTGCGCACGCCATTTGCGTCCTTGGTGATTTCGCGCGCGACATCGACGTAAATGATGTCGCCGGGCGAGAGCACCTGCCCAACCGACTCAATCGCCGGGCCGCGCTCATTCGACGAGATATATTCCCGTGTCCAGTAAAGCTGTTCGACCGGAATGACGCCTTGCGTTCCGTCGCCGAAGCCGATGGTCGCCTGCGAACTCTCGACGCTGAGAACCAGCGCCGGACGCCATGGGGCGAGGTCTTCGGAGATCGCACGGGTCTTGGTCATTTCGGCAATCTGTGCGGAGAAGGCCTCGTTCCACTCGCCGCCGGCGGAGATATCCATCGTCGCCAACGGCCCGCGCCAGCCATGACGCTGGTCATATTCGACAAGCCACCGGCGCAGCGCTTTGCCCGCCGCGCGTTGCAGCCGCGGATCGACCGAGGTTCGCACTGCCAGCCCGCCATCGTACAACGCCTCGACGCCGTAAAGATCGACGATCTGTTTACGGACTTCCTCGGCGAAATATTCCATCGTCCATTCGCGCGCGCCAAGCGGGTCGGCCATCTGCGCGCCAAGCGGTTGGGCGCGGGCTTCGTCGGCCTCTTCCTGCGTGATGCGGCCGTCTTCCAACAGACGCCCGATGACCCAGTTGCGGCGCGTCACAGCGCGCTGTTCGTTTTCAATGGGATGATAGTTTGACGGACCCTTGGTGATCGCCGCGAGATAGGCGGCCTCTGCGATGGAAAGCTCGCTCAAGGGCTTGTCAAAATAGTTCAGCGCCGCCGCCGCAACGCCGTAAGAGCGATTGCCGAGGTAAATTTCGTTGAGATAAAGCTCAAGGATATGGTCCTTGGTGAAGGCCTCTTCCATCTTGCGCGAAATCATCATCTCGCGAAGTTTGCGGTCGATCTTCTGCTCGCTCGTCAGCAGGAAGTTCTTCGCCACCTGCTGCGTGATGGTCGATCCGCCTTCTAAGCGGCGGCCATTGATGATGTTCGATATATTGGAAATCTGGGCGCGAATGAGACCGCGCATATCTAGGCCGGTATGTTCGTAAAACGTCTTGTCCTCGGCCGAGACGAACGCCCCGGTGACATGGTCGGGTATCTGTTCGATCGGAACGAAGAGGCGCCGTTCGCGCGCAAATTCCGCAACCAGCGATCCGTCGCCGGCGTAGACCCGCGTGGTCACCGGCGGCGCATATTCCGCAAGCTGACCATAGGGCGGCAAATCCTCGGCGAGTTTGCCAAGATAGGCGGCGACGAAAATCGCCGCGCCGATGGCGCCAAAGGCGGCGACCGCAAAGCCGATGCCGACAAGTTTCACCGCCGACATCGCAAGACTGCCGCCCGGCTTGTCAATTTGGTCGCGCTCGATGTCAGTTGCGGGTTCGCTTCGCTGGGGCGCGGCAAGGTCGTCCGCCGCGCGCCGGCGCGAGACATCCGCTTCGTCGAGTTCGAGAACTTCGTCATCGCCGTCGAGTTCATCGCCATCGGCGTCAACGGGCTCATCGCTGGAAAACATATCGTCGTCGATTGGCGCAGCCTCATCCTCGCCGTTCCCGACCTTATTGTTATCGTCGCTCATCTTGTCGCACCGCGCCGCCGCTCAAAGGCGTTCCTTGGGGTTGTCCGCGGCATAGGATAGTCCCCTCCGCAACCGGTTTGCTACCGCATAAATGCGTCATCCGCGAGGCGCAATCACGCCCGATTTTGTTAAATATTGGCTGAATACCGCGAAATTGAGAGCGGCTTATCGACCGGCGCCGCCGCCGGTTTGAGCAAATTGCGCCGCTTCCTCGTCAAAATAATCGTCGATTGCTTTCGCCACGGCGCCCATCGTCCGCGCGCGCCAGGCGGCGGAATTCAGATTCGCCTCATCCTTGGCGTTTGAAATAAAGGCCATTTCAAAGAGAACGGCGGGAACGTCCGGGGCCAGCAAAACCCTAAGGTCGCCAGTGCGGTGGGTCCGGTTGAGGAGCTTGGTTTTACCCGCCAGTTCGTCGATCAAAAGCTCTGCAAAGCGGTTGGATTCCTTGCTGGTCGCGCCCTGCGCCAGATCGAACAGGATATCGCTGACGCCGGCGCCGAAATCGGCGGCGTTCAGATCATAGACCACATAATTGCCCTCGGATTTGGCGATTTTCGCCGACCGGGCCGAGCCCTTGTCGGACAGCGTATAGACCGAGCCGCCGCGCGTGACCTTGTCGCCAATCGCATCAGCATGGAGCGATATAAAGAGATCTGCATCCGCGTCCCGCGCCAGGGCCTCACGCCGCGCCAGCTCCTCGCGCTGGCTCGACCGGACCCGCTTGTCATTGTCAGCGCTGCGGGTGAGGACAACCTTATAACGGTCTGATTTTTCTAATATTTCCTTCAACGTCAATGCCGCCTTCATGGTCACGGTTTTTTCCAGCGTGCCGTTTTGTCCCTGAGAGCCGGGATCGCCGCCGCCATGTCCGGCGTCTACGACAATAACCTTTTTCTCGGGCTTTGCCGGCGGCTGCGGCGGCGCAGCGACCTCTTTCTGCATGGTCGCAGGCTTTACTTCATCGGCGCCGGCGGCGGTCGCGCGCTCAATCACCGGGCCAAGATCGGGGTATTTTGCCGGGATGCTGTCCAGAAAGGCTGTCTTGTCGGCGTTTTGAAAATCGACCACCAGCCGATATTTGGAAACGCCAGCAGACGGCTCGATAATGAAGACTTCCTTGACCTTCGCCGATTTCTTCAAGGTCAGGACCGCCCGCACAGCGCCCTGGCCGCGGCTGACAAATTGGTAATTCGCCACATGGCCCATGCCCGACTGCACCGCAAGCGCCGCTGGCGGGACAGATAGGCCTTCAAAATCAATGAATACGCGGCCAATACCTAAGTCATCGCCGGAAAGAGTGTAATCCGGCGCGCAGGCCAGATCGAAGACCACCCTTGTCTCGCCCTTGCCGGGACCAAAACGCACTTCTTTCAAATCCGCAGCGGCGGCGGACATCGCAGCGAAAAAGAACGCAGCAATGCCGTACACGGCGATAGCGGCGGCGTTTTTCATGACCTTACCTTGTGTTCCTCACGCGACCGCGACGCCGCATTTTCGCAAGCGAGCAGCACGGGCTCTCTCGCGTATGATTCTCGGGAACCCCAATTTCCTTCCTCATCGTTAAAGCGCAATTAACACTTCGTCCAGAATCAGATGGGAAGTTGAGTCGCGCCGGGAGCCGCCTTTTCTTTTTCCACTGGCTCCGGCATGGTAAAAACTACTTGCGATTCGAGTCATATGTGGCCACATCGCACCTGACGAATAAAAGGCGACCGGGCGGTCCAGATTTGACCGGCCCCCGCCAGAGAATTCCGGGCCGCAAGGCCACGGTTTTAGCGCCGGCGGCTCCGATCCAGCCGGCCCGCGACGGAAGACGACGCGCGGAGCATAATATGGGCGCTGATTTTCCGGCGCCAAAAGAAAGAACGAGCCGGCCTGGCCGGCCCATTTGTGAAACAACGCCGATGACGTACGAAACCATACTATTTTGCGACGGCGCCCTTAATCGGGCCGCCCGCGTAGAATCACGTACGCTCCGGCAAACCAACCAAGGCAGCGCCGGCTGCGGGCCCTTAGGGCTCCGCGCGCGCTGCGGAGCCAAATTTAATGTCCAAGAAAATGTTGATCGACGCCGCCCACCCGGAAGAGGTGCGCGTGGCTGTCGTCTCTCAAAACAAAATCGAAGATTTCGACTTCGAATCCTCCTCGCGAAAACCATTACGCGGTAATATCTTTCTGGCGCGGGTAACGCGCGTCGAACCATCGCTACAGGCGGCCTTCGTTGATTATGGCGGCAATCGCCATGGCTTCCTCGCCTTCAGCGAGATCCACCCCGACTATTATCAAATTCCCGTCTCCGACCGGAAACTGCTGCAGGAAGCCGAGCAGGAAGTCGCCGAGCTTGCGGCGCAACTGGAACTGACGCAGCGCGGCGACGATGATGATGACGGCGATGACGACGGGGAAGCCTCCGACTCGGATGACCGTCACTCGCACGACGCCGACGACGATTCAGATTCAGATTCAGAAGACAGCGTCGAAGCAACTGCCGAGCGCGATGACGATGATGACGACCGCGCCGCAGTAACAGAGGACGAAGACGCCAACGAAACCGTTTCCGCTTCGCAGGATGGCGCCGAGGAGGCTCCACAAGAGCCCGGCGTAAACGACGAGGAAGAAGAAGAGGAAGACGGCGAAGACCAGGACGAAGGCGACGCATCCGACGACGAGAATGCGCCCGTTGCCGCCGCGGACGATGAGGAAGCGTCGGAAGACTCCGACAGCGCCGATGATGAATCGGAAGAGACCGTCGCCGCGGCTGACGATGACGAAAGCACCGCCGGCGAGGAAGAAGACGGCGGCGACGAGGTTTCCGCCAGCGACGACGCCGATGATGATGATGACGGCGATGATGCGGACGAAGACGCCCCCGCCAACCGCACACAGAGCGCCCGCGCCGCGCGCAACGCCCTCTTCGAACGCTACAAGAACGCCAAGCGCAAGCGTGCGCAACTCCTGCGCAATTACAAAATTCAGGAAGTCATCAAGCGCCGCCAGATCCTGCTTATCCAGGTCGTAAAGGAAGAACGCGGCAATAAAGGCGCCGCGCTGACGACTTATCTTTCTCTTGCCGGCCGCTATTGCGTGTTAATGCCGAACACGGCGCGCGGCGGCGGCATCTCCCGCAAGATCGCCAATGGATCGGACCGGCGGCGGCTTCGCCGCGTCGTTGACAGTCTCGATGTGCCGCAAGGCATGGGGCTTATCATTCGCACAGCCGGAGCAAAGCGCACCAAGACCGAAATCAAGCGCGATTACGACTATCTGCTGCGGCTATGGGAAAACATCCGCTCACTGACGTTAAAGTCGGTTGCGCCCTGCCTTATCTACGAGGAGGCAAGCCTCATCAAGCGCGCCATTCGCGATCTTTACGACAAGGATATTTCCAAGGTCTATGTTGAGGGCGAGGACGGCTATCGTGAAGCCAAGGACTTCATGAAAATGCTGATGCCGAGCCACGCGAAAAACGTGCAGCCCTACAAGGAAAAGACCCCGATCTTTTTCAAGCACGGCGTCGAGACGCAGCTTGACGGCATGTATCATCCGACGGTGCGGCTGAAATCCGGCGGGTATCTTGTCATTCACCAGACCGAAGCGCTGGTCGCCATCGACGTGAACTCCGGGCGGGCGACACGCGAGCGCAATATCGAACAGACGGCCCTGAAAACGAATGTCGAAGCCGCCGAAGAGGCGGCGCGCCAGTTCCGTCTGCGCGACCTCGCCGGCCTCATCGTCATCGACTTCATCGACATGGAAGAGCCGCGCAACAACCGCAAAGTCGAGCGCGCCTTGAAAGACGCAATGAAGGCCGACCGGGCGCGCTTGCAGGTCGGGCGGATATCGTCATTCGGCCTGCTCGAACTTTCCCGGCAACGACGCCGTTCCGGTATTGTCGACGGCACGACGCAAGCCTGCCCGACCTGTTCCGGCGCCGGCGTCATCCGTTCGCACGAAATGGCGGCGCTGCGAATTCTGCGCGCTGTCGAAGGCGAAGCGATTTCCGGCAAAGTCGGCGTTATCGCCGTGCGGACTTCGATTGATGTATCGCTCCACGTTCTCAATCATCACCGCGACTGGCTGAACCGGATCGAAGCCGCCAACGGCGTCAGCATCCAGGTCGTCGCCGACAGCGACAAGCACGGCGACGATTACGATCTTGAAGCGAGCGGCGCGCCCCGCGAACGCACGACCGAACAAACCGTTATTCGCGCGGACCAGACCGAACCGATCGAAACCGACGATGTTGCTGACGACAGCGAAGACAACACAGAGCAACTCGCCGAGTCCGACGACAAGCCGAAAAAGCGGCGCCGCCGACGGCGGCCGCGACGCGACCGCGACGACGCAGAAACTTCAGACAACGCTGAGGCGACCAGCGAAGCCGCGGAAGAAAGCGATGCGGAAACAAAAGACGCAAGCGCTGAAGACGGCGAAGAAAAGCCGAAAAAACGCCGCCGCCGCGGCCGCCGCGGCGGTCGTCGCAATCGCCGCGATGCGCCTGAAAACGAAAACGGTCACGACGCCGAAGGAGCAACGGCGGATGCCGCAAGCGACGAAGGCAGCGTTTCCGAAGCGCCGAAACCGAGCGCTGACAGCGAGGAGAGCAAGCCCGATCCTGAAGCGTCAACTACTTCAGACGAATCTGCGCGCACGCAATCCAGCGATGCAACAGAACCGGAGACGACGTCTTCGCGCCCCAACGGCAACGGCGCCCATAGTGCCGCACCGGAAAGCACGCCTGAAGAAACAGCAGACGAACCGGTCGCAACCCAGGCGAGTGAAAGCGACCCGGAGCCTGCGTCAGAACAGCCGCCGGCGCCGCAAAAACCGAGCCGGCGCGGCTGGTGGCGGCGCCCTGCTTCATAATTGGCGACGTAAATTCGACGGATTACCCGCAATCGTGCGTTTCATCTGATCACGAGTGCGGCGCCGCCTCGAAATC
>CAMYNO010000163.1 GCA_947259815.1 uncultured Parvularculaceae bacterium | reverse complement strand
GGTCGTGCGCGACATCATGCTTGGGGCGCGACGCTTCAGCGACTTTGAGTTCGCGCCGGAAAACTATCCGACCAACATTCTCGCCGACCGGTTGAAGCGATTGGTCGATCATGGGCTGGTCGAAAAAACCGCCTATTGCGAGCGACCGGTGCGTTTTAAATATCAACTGACGCCAAAAGGTTGGGCCTTAAAGCCGGTGCTTACAGGTATGATGAAATGGGCTAACGAGCATTATCCCAAAACCGCACGGATACCCGGCGCCGATCACGATACGCCACGCGAATAATCAGGATGCGGTCTTTTTTCGCGGCGCCTTTTTCTTTTTTGATTTCGGTTTTTTCGCCCGCGCAGCAGCGTCAAGGGCAAGCCCCGCCCATCGGCGCAACGCGTCTTCATCATCGTAAATGTCATCGGGCGGTTTGTAGTAGGACATCGTCCCTTTCTTGCCGTTCATCTCAATTTCGAAGGGCTTGAGCCCTTCGGACTCAAACTCGGTTCGGGAAACATCGTCGACTTTCAACCACACATCATCGTCATCGGCGATGGCGAATATTTTGCCATCGCAATAGACCCCTGCCCCACCAAACATCTTGCGGATGGATATATCGCCAAATGGCGCAAAAAGGTCTTTCAGGTGAGTAAGGTGAGAGGCGGACGGCGCCATTCCCTCATGCGTCCAGCTTTTGCGGCACAATAGTAACGCTCTCGCCGCAACCGCAGGCGTCAGTCTGGTTCGGATTGTTGAACACGAACCGTTGCGAAAGCTTCTCGGTGACAAAGTCAATCTGCGTACCGATCAGGAACAGGATCGCCTTAGGGTCGATGATCACCTTGATGCCGTTTTCCTCCGCCACCTCGTCGAGAGGGCCGATTTCGGTCGCATAGTCCATGGTGTATTCCATGCCGGCGCAGCCGCCGTTTTTGACGCCAATCTTGACGCCGATGTAGTCCTCATCCGCCGCCGCCATGATTTCCTGCATGCGCGCTGCGGCAAGGTCAGTAAGAGTTACGACTTTAGGTCTCGGTCGGGTCATGATTCTTTCCTGTCGCTTATCCTTCGTGACGATCGCTTTGCGACCTCCTCAGGATGAAGGTTCCCTTTCGTCTTCATCCTGAGGAACGCCGAAGGCGCGTCTCGAAGGGCGAAGACGAAATACATTAGAGCCACCCCAATTCCAGCTTCGCCTCGTCGGACATTTTCTCCGGCGTCCATGGCGGGTCGAAGGTCATGTTAACCGTGACGTCTTCAACGCCGTCAACGCCGCGCACGGCGCCCTCGACCCAACCCGGCATTTCCCCGGCGACGGGACAGCCCGGCGCGGTCAGCGTCATGTCGACGGTCAACAACCGCTCATCGGAAAGATCGACCTTATAGATCAGTCCCAGTTCATAAATGTCGACGGGGATTTCCGGGTCATAGACTGTCTTCAATGACTTGATGACGTCCTGCGTGATGCGCGTCAGCTCCTCTTCCGGAATCGACGACGAGCCGCTGGTTTCCGCCTGCGGCGTGTCGGAGACCGGCGCCGATCCCTTCACATCGATAATATCGCGTTGCTCGTCCATTCTGTTTCCTAGCTAAGCATTTCCCGGCATTTGTGAAGACCCCGGATAAGCGCATCCACCTCTTCATGGGTGTTATAGGCGGCAAAACTCGCCCGCGCGGTCGCGGTCACGCCGAGGCGTTTCATTAAAGGCTGTGCGCAGTGATGACCGGCGCGTAGGGCGACGCCTGTGCGGTCAAGGATAGCGGATATGTCGTGCGGATGGGCGCCCTCAACCGTGAAGGCGATGATCGGCGCCTTACCCGGCGCGCGGCCATAGACCCGAACGAAATTCAACTTCGTGAGTTCCTCAAGCGCGTGGGAAGTCAGGGCGGCCTCGTGAGCGGCAATCGCATCGAGCCCCGTTCCCTTCATCCATTCAAGGGCGGCGCCGAACCCGATCGCTTCAAGGATCGCCGGCGTTCCCGCCTCGAAGCGGTGAGGCGGATCATTATAAGTGACCGACTCGGTCGTCACCGTGTCGATCATTTCCCCGCCGCCGCGAAAAGGCGGCAGGTCGTAAAGCGCATCGCGCCGTCCGTATAAAACGCCAATCCCGGTTGGCCCGTAAAGCTTGTGTCCGGTCAGGACGTAGAAGTCGCAGTCGATATCCTCGACATCGACCTTCCCGTGAACGCCCGCCTGGCACCCGTCGAACAGGATTTTTGCGCCATGTTCATGGGCGATATTCGCCATTTCCTTTGCCGGCGCCGGCGCGCCAAGGACATTCGACATGTGGGTGACGGCGACAAGTTTCGTGCGCGCCGTGAACATCGCGCGATAAGCGTCCAGATCGACCTCGCCATCGTCTGAAATATCGAGCCATTTCAAAACCGCGCCTTTACGCTCCCGCAACAAATGCCACGGCACGATGTTGGAGTGATGCTCGGCAAGGGACAGAATAATCTCGTCGCCCTCGCCAATTTCGCTCACACCCATGGCATAGGCCACAAGGTTAAACGCGTCGGTGCCGCCCGAGGTGAAGACGATATCATCGGCGCTCGATGCATTCAGGAAATCAGCTGCAATTTTTCGCGCATCCTCAAACGCCGCCGTCGCCTCATTCGACAACAAATGCAGGCCGCGATGCACATTCGCATAAGAATGTTCCATGGCGTTCTTCATGGCGTCGATTACCGCGCGCGGTTTCTGCGCCGAGGCGGCGTTATCAAGATAGACAAGCGGCTTGCCATAGGCTTCGCGGGAAAGAATCGGAAACTCCGCCCGGACTGCCGCCACGTCAAGC
>CAMYNO010000162.1 GCA_947259815.1 uncultured Parvularculaceae bacterium | reverse complement strand
TGACGCGCCTTTTGAAGAACGCGGCGATCTGGACAAAATCCGGCCCACCGATCACCAAGGTCCAGCTTGACGACGTCATATTCTGGGTGGCGCTCGGCGTCATGGCTGGCGGTCGGCTCGGCTATGTCCTGTTCTATGACCCATCGCTTTTGGTCGCACCGTGGAAACCAATTTTCGGATTTTTACCGTTCCCACCCGCTTTGATGCTGTGGCAGGGCGGCATGTCGTTTCACGGGGGGCTCATCGGCGTCACGTTGGCGGGATGGCTGTTCGCGCGGCGTAACAAGCTGAACGCCCTTTCCATGGGCGACTTGTTCGCCACCGCCGCGCCCATCGGGCTCTTCTTTGGACGAATCGCCAATTTCATTAATGCAGAACTTTATGGCCGGCCTTGGGACGGCGCCTGGGCCATGGTGTTTCCCACGGACCCGCTGGCAGTGTCGCGGCATCCGAGCCAGCTTTATGAGGCCGCGCTTGAGGGGATTGTTCTCTTCGCCGTGATCCGCATCGCCACCCACTCCTTCGATATGTTGAAGCGTCCAGGCGCAACGATTGGCATTTTTCTGATCGGCTATTCCCTGTCGCGGATATTCGTTGAAAATTTCCGCGAGCCCGATGCCCATATGCCTGATTTTCCCATCGGCCTGACCATGGGCATGATGCTGTCTGCGCCGATGCTTGCCCTTGGCGGCTGGCTGATATGGCGTACACTGAAGAAAAAGGGCGAGGCCGCCGCCAAATGAGCGAGGAAGCGCATTTGCGCCACACGCCGCTTGAAGAACGCCTTGTCGATTTGATCCGGTTGAAAGGCCCGATCACGGTCGCCGATTACATGGCGGACGCCCTAGGCCATCCTCATGACGGTTACTATATGACGCGCACGCCCTTCGGTGCGGAGGGAGACTTCACCACCGCGCCAGAAATCAGCCAGATATTTGGCGAGCTGATCGGCTTGTGGCTTATCGAAAACTGGCGCGCCATGGGCTCGCCCGATTCGTTTAACCTGATCGAACTGGGTCCGGGCCGCGGCGTGTTAATGGAAGACATATTGCGGGCCGCGCGATTGCGCGCCGGATTTTCCAACGCCGCCTGCGTCTGGCTGTTGGAGATTTCCGGCCGGCTTCGCGTTGAACAACAACGACGATTGCGGGCGTCAGGGGTCAAACCACTATGGGCGGACGAGTTCGCTGACATTTCGCCGGCGCCGAGCCTGATTATCGCCAATGAGTTTTTCGATTGCCTCCCCGTGCGCCAATTCGAACGGGTCGAACGCGGCTGGCGGGAGCGGCTTGTCGATGTCGACAATGATTCCAGATTGGTTTTTGTACTGGGCAAAACCCCGCCGCCGCCGAATTACAATCTGCCCGGCGATGACGAGAGCGAGCCCGGCGATATCTTCGAGATCAATTTCGCCGCACGGGATTTCATGTCCGAGCTTGTCGCGACCCTGACCGAAAAAGGCGGCGCAGCGCTGATCTTCGATTACGGGCATGTGGCCTCCGGTCTTGGCGACACATTACAGGCCGTACGCGGGCACAAATTCTGGCCGCCGCTATCGACCCCCGGCGAAGCGGATCTTACAGCGCATGTGGATTTCGCCGCCCTCGCCGATGCCGCTGTTGACGCCGGCGCCGCCGTTTACGGCCCGACCGCACAGGGACGTTTCCTCGACCGGTTGGGGCTCTCCCTGCGCACGGAAATGCTTTGCAAGGATAAAGCGGAAGGCGAACAGGAGACCATAAGATCCGGCTCTCACCGTATCTCCGCGCCGGACCAGATGGGCGAAATTTTCAAGGTCATGTGCATCGCCTCCCCAGACCTGCCGGCGCCGCCGGGATTCTTCGATCTGTGAGCGCGCCGCCATTTCTCACAGCGTCGGGCCTTTCAGGCGGCCCCGCCCGCCACGGTTTTTTCTCACGCGCCGGCGGTGTTTCGTCCGGCGTATATGAAGGTCTCAACACAGGGCCCGGTTCCGACGACGATCCTCAGGCAATATCTGAAAACCGAGCGCGATGCGCCCTGGCGCTTGGCGTAAAACCGGAACATCTCCTGACCAATTACCAGATTCATTCCGCAACAGTCATCGTGGTTGAGGAACCGTGGAAAGAGAATCCGCCAAAGGCCGATAGTCTGGTAACAAATACGCCGGGCATCGCTCTTGGCGTCCTTGCGGCGGACTGTATGCCGTGGCTCTTTTTCGAGCCCGAAGCGAAGGTCATTGGCGCGGCCCATGCGGGCTGGCGCGGCGCCCTTGCCGGTGTCCTTGAAAACACCGTTGCGGCGATGACGGAGCTTGGCGCCAATCCCGCTCTGATTCGCGCCGCCGTCGGTCCCTGCCTGCGCCAACCCAACTTCGAAGTCGGCCTAGATTTGCCGGAGGCGTTTACGGAGAAATATCCTGACGCTGGCGAATTTTTCTCCCCCGGCGCGCACAACGATAAACGGCTATTCGATCTTGTGGGATTTGGCGCCTCGCGCCTTCGCACGATGGGGGTTACGGCAATCGATGATGTCGGCGCTTGCACCCTCGCCGAGCCGGACAGGTTTTTCTCCTATCGCGCCTCGCGCCGGCGCAGCGAGGCCGACTATGGCAGGAATCTTTCCGCGATTGCACTTTTGTGAAAAATCCGGCGCTTTTCGGGTTGCGTCGTTGTCAAGAAAACGTCATGAAGCCCGCGCCGAGAGGGTGCAGCGCAAGGGGTATGGGCATGAAACTGATCGCCGGAAACTCCAACCGACGGCTCAGCGAAGCGATATCGAAACGTCTGGCGACCACTCTCGCCCATGCCGATATCCGTACATTCAAGGACGGCGAAGTCTTCGTCGAAATTCAGGAGAATGTGCGCGGCGAAGATGTCTTCGTCATCCAGTCGACATCGAACCCGGCAAACAACCATCTGATGGAATTGCTGATCTCGGTCGATGCGTTGACCCGCGCCTCGGCGAGCCGCGTCACCGCCGTGATCCCCTATTTCGGTTACGCCCGCCAGGACCGCAAGGCCGGCCCCAGAACGCCGATCTCCGCCAAGCTGGTGGCGAACCTGATCACCACCGCCGGCGCCGATCGTGTCCTGACCGTCGATCTTCATGCGGGACAGATCCAGGGCTTTTTCGATATTCCGACCGACAATCTCTATGCGGTCAAGGAATTTGAAAAACGCGTTCGCCAACTGCACAATGGCGATCTCGATCAGGTGACAATTGTTTCGCCTGATGTCGGCGGCGTGGTGCGCGCCCGCGCCTTGTCAAAACGCCTGAACGACCGGCCCCTCGCCATCGTCGACAAACGCCGCGAAGGACCGGGAAAATCGGAAGTCATGAATATCATCGGCGACGTTGCAAACCGTCACTGCATGATCTTTGACGATATCGTCGATTCCGGCGGCACCTTATGCAACGCCGCGACAGCACTCATGGACAAGGGCGCGAAAAGCGTGGCGGCCTGCATCACCCATGGCGTTCTTTCCGACAATGCCGCCGATCGCATCATGAAGGCCGATGCGCTCTCCCGCGTTATGATTACGGATTCGATCGAGGCGCCGGAAGATGTCGCAGCGTGCCCGAAAATCGAGCATGTCTCAATCGCGACGCTGCTTGCAGAAGCCATCCGGCGCATCGCCAACGAAGAATCCGTGTCGAGCCTGTTTGATTAAGCGCGAGGCGTTTGGTTTGTATTAGAATATTCTCTCCCCGCTCTTACCGGCGAAAGCCGGTATCCAGAGTAGCCCACTCAAATACGCGTTG
>CAMYNO010000161.1 GCA_947259815.1 uncultured Parvularculaceae bacterium | reverse complement strand
CGCCGCAACGGACTGTGTATTCTGCGCCGGCCGGCAATGTTGAGCCGGCGGAGCTGAAACCGGTTTCGGCTGTGTATCGGTCCGGCGAAGATAACGCCCGCGTTCAACTGGCAAGTTATCAGGCGGCGGAAACGGCGGCTGCGCCGTCCGGCGCCAAGGTCGTCTCGGTCGGCAAGGGCGATACGGTCTATGCGCTTGGGCGGCGTTATGATGTCGATCCCAAAGCGATCATCGCCGTAAACAATCTGCGTGCGCCCTATCATCTGGAAATCGGCCAGCAAGTTCAGATACCGGGCGCTGCGGCGCCGGCGGCGCGCGAAATGATCAAGCGCGATGTGCAGTATCATGTGCAGCCGGGCGATACGCTTTATGCGATCAGCCGCAAAACCGGCGTATCGGTTCCCTTGCTCGCGCAGTCGAATAATCTGCGCCCGCCCTATCCGCTGAGCCCAGGACAGATAATTCTGGCGCCGGGCGCGAATGTAAACGCCGCCACGCCGCGCCTTGCAGAAATTCCGACCCGGTCGCAACCGCGTGTTGCGCAAATCGAAACGCCGCAGCAGGCAGTTCCGGGTGAAGCGCAGCGCGTTGTTGCAAAAGCGCCGGCAACGGCGGTGACGGAACCTCAAGACGTTTCTGCTCTCGCCAAACAGGTTTCATTTGGACAATCCAAGGATGATGACGGGTTGTTCGTGTGGCCAGTGCGCGGCTCTGTCATCGCTGAATATGGCGGCGGCGAGCTTGGCAAGCGCAATGACGGCATCAATATCGCCGCGCCGGCGGGAACCCCGGTGCGCGCCGCCGCGGACGGCGAAGTTGTCTATCGCGGATCGGAGCTTGAGGGCTTTGGCAATCTATTGCTGGTAAAGCACACCGATGGTTTCGTGACGGCGTACGCCCACAATGATTCAATGCTGGTTAAAAAAGGCGATGTGGTTCGCAAGGGCCAGGTTATCGCCAAAGTCGGCCAGACAGGGGCGGTTACAACGCCGCAACTGCATTTTGAAATTCGCCAGAAGCTGAAATCGGTTGATCCGTTGACGCTGCTTGCGTCGAAGTAATGAGTAAAGTGCGTAAACAGTAAATTGTATTAAGAGTAGGGAAATCACCACAACGATAAAGTTGCGTTTGTTGCGTATTTGACGGACCCTTCGGGGTCCGTTTTTGTTTCTGTCAGCCGACTTTGCCGGGGCGACTTGCGATCAGGCGGCGCGCAAGAAATTCCGGCGTCGCCTTTATCAGCCCTTCGGAAATAAACGGCGTTTCGGAAAAATACGAAAGCGCCAGCCCCGCTTCGAACGCCGCGCTCAGCCCGGCGCCGACCCGTTTCGTTGCGTCGAACTTCGTCAGTATGCAGCGCGTCACGCCGATCTCGCGAAAGGCGTGGGCCCAGTCGACATATTCCGCCGCATCGCCGCTGGCGGGCAGGACCAGTACGGGCTCTGCGCCGGCTGCTTCCTGATAGCTGCGCAGCGCGGCGACATCGCCGCCATCGTAAGGCGAGACGCCGGGCGTATCCAGGAACACCGCACCCCCCGGGCGTTCGTTACGCATGACCTGCGCGGCGTCGAGGGGGGATTCCAGAATAAAATAGGCCGCGCTCAATGCTTCGGAATAGGCCCTGATCTGGTCGACCGCGCCGGCGCGGCCGACATCGGCGGTCATCATCAACGGTTTGGCGCCGCCGCCGGCATTCATCGCCGCCATTTTCGCTGAGCAGGAGGTTTTCCCGGCGCCGGTCGGCCCGACCAGCATGATCGGCTGTGTCGGAGAAAAACTCAGCGGCGCGAACTGGAAGGTTTTTTCAAACGCGGTTTCAAGCCGGTATATGTCTTCGTCGATTTTGGCCTTACGCGCGCCGTCGACCAGCGCCGCGAGCAGCTTCTCGCCAATGCCGTGCGGGGCAAGGATCTCGGCCAGAGAGCGCACATCCTTGTCGCTCATATCCAGTGAGTTTTTGTTGCGCCCGCCGGCAAGCGCGCCGGTCACCCGCGCCAGGGCGTCTTCCGAGAAGCGGTGTTCAATCGATTCATTCAGCCGCGCGCCGGCTGCCATTTTGAACGGGCCTTCATCAACGGCATCGCGGGCGGCGCCGGCGAATGTCGCTTTTGGCGCAGGTTCCGGCGCAGCCGGCGCCGGCTTGTCTGATGCGGTCACTTCAACGTCGCCGCTTGGCAATTCACGCACCGACAGCACGGTCGCCTGCTTGCCGAGGGCGCGCTGCGCCTTTGCTTTTCCCGCCTCAAGATTGGAGGCGATGAATTTCATCATGGAACTACTTCGCCAAACTAGATCGAACCAAGTGTCTTCAGCCTAGTATGGGGGTGAATTTCGTTTTGGGAAAGGACTAGTGTTTGCGGCCGAACCCGTTCGATGACCGACCGAACGAATGGCCGCACGCTTGCGCTTGTCACAATAGCAGCCCTGTGGCCGTCCTGCGCTGCGGATTCGAGCTTGGAAAGCGCTGCCGCCACGAAATCCTGTAAGGCGGACGGCGTCATGGCGAGTTGTTTGATCTCGCCTTCGCCGGTCAGTGCGCCGGTAAAAGCTTCCTCCCAGGCGGGGGACAGGGTGACAATCGGCGCCGCCCCGTCTGCGCCCTTCAGCGCGCCGCAAATCTGACGCGCAAGGCGTGCGCGTACATGCTCGACAAGCTGCGCCGTGCCTTGCGAGGTCGGCGCTGCTTCAGCGATCGCCTCAAGAATTGTCGGCAAGTCGCGGATCGAAATCTTTTCATTAAGAAGCGCCTGAAGCACGCGCTGAATGCTGGTGATCGTCGCCACCGAGGGAACAAGATCGCTGACAAGCTGTCTGTGCTTTTCGGGCAGGGCGTCGATCAGCTTTTTCGTCTCGGCGTAGGAGAGAAGCTCCGGCGCCTCCGATTTAATGATTTCGGTCAGATGCGTTGTCAGCACCGTGGCGGCGTCAACAACGGTCAAGCCTTTCAGGGACGCTTCCTCGCGCAGGCTGTCGTCAATCCACATGGCGTCGAGACCGAAGGCCGGCTCCAGCGTCGGCTCGCCGGCGAGGCCGATCTGGGCGCCGCTGCCATCCATCACCAGAAACTGCCCCGGGCGCAAATCGCCCTTCGCGACTTCCTGTTCCTTCAGGCGAATGACATAGGCGTTCGCCGGCAATTGCATATTGTCGAGGATGCGCACCTTCGGCGTAACAAAGCCAAGCTCCTGCGCGATGGCCCGGCGCACCGCTTTCACCTGATCGGTAAGGCGCGGCCCCTTTTCGGGATTGATGAGCGGCAACAGTCCATAGCCAAGCTCGATGCGTAAATCGTCAATGGCGAGCATCACCTGCGGATCGTCATCGGGGCGCGTCGGCGCCGCCGGTTTCAATTCGTCGGCAGCGGCAAGCGCCGTCTTCTTTTTTTGAATGAATATGGCGCCGCCGCCGACCGCGAGACCCAGCGCCATGAAGGGAATGAAAGGAAGGCCCGGGAGCAGCGCCATGATGAGCAAGACGCCGGCGACAAGACCCAGTGCTTTTGGATGCTCGCCAAATTGCGCGGCGAGGGCTTCATCAGCGGCGCCGTCGACGCCGGCTTTGGAGACAAGAAGACCGGCGGCGATAGATACAATCAACGCCGGGATCTGGCTGACGAGGCCGTCGCCGATGGTCAGCAAGGTGTAGGATGCGCCGGCGGCGGACAGCGACATTTCCATCTGCGCGACGCCGATCACAATCCCGCCAATGATATTAATCAGGGTAATGAGCAGGCCGGCAATGGCGTCCCCGCGCACGAATTTCGATGCGCCGTCCATGGCGCCGAAGAAATTCGATTCCGCTTCCAGTGTCTTGCGGCGGTCGCGTGCATCGGTTTCGGTGATGACGCCGGCGGAGAGATCGGCGTCGATCGCCATCTGTTTGCCGGGCATGGCGTCGAGAGAAAAGCGCGCGGCGACTTCGGCGATACGCCCCGAACCGCGGGTGATGACGACAAAGTTGACGATAACGAGGATCGCAAAGACGATCATGCCGATGACGTAATTGCCCTGCATGACGAAGCCGCCAAAGGCTTCGATGACGCGGCCGGCGGCGTCCGGCCCCTCATGCCCCTTGCTGAGAATGAGCCGCGTTGAGGCGATGTTGAGACCGAGGCGCAGCATCGTGGCGATCAGCAAGATGGCCGGAAAGGTCGAGAAATCAAGGGCCCGCCGCGTAAACAGCGCCGTCATCAGGATCGTCACCGAGAAGGTGATCGAGCCCGCAAGCAATATATCAAGCAGCCAGCGCGGCGTCGGCAGGATCAAAAGCGCCAGAATGGCGATAATGCCGACCGCGAACAAAACATCCGTGCGCAGCATGGATTTCAGCGATGCGACCGCGAATATTCCAGCGGGTTTTAATGCAGACTCGGACATCTAAACCCCGCTCATTCCCGCGAAGGCAGGGGACCATCCGGTTTCAGAATTCAACAGGAGGCGATTACGGGGCTGCATCAACTTACCCCGCCGCCCGTTCCGCGCCGGGCGCCGGCACGGGAACGCCATCTTCCGTATACTGTTTAAGTTTGTTGCGCAAAGTCCGGATCGAAATGCCGAGAATGTTCGCCGCGTGGGTGCGGTTGCCAAGGCAATGATCGAGGGTTTGCAGGATCAGATCCTGCTCTACCTGCGCGACGGTGCGGCCGACCATTTTGCCGCCGCTTGCCGCCGCGGCTTCGGCGGGTGATCTCATGGGCTCGCCATCGGGAAGACGGATGGCCTCCGCCTCGATCGTGTCGCCTTCAGCGAGCAACACGGCGCGGTGAAGCGCATTTTCAAGTTCACGCACATTGCCGGGCCAGGCGGATGAGGCGATGGCGCGCTGGGCGCCCTCCGACAGTTCCCGCTCGTTTACGCCGTTGAGGACCGCGTATTTTTTCGCGAAGTGTCTGGCGAGGGCAACGATATCCGACGGTCGCTTGCGCAACGGCGGAATATCGAGATTGACCACATTCAGCCGGAAGAAGAGGTCTTCGCGGAAGGCGCCGTTCTTCACTTCCGATTTCAGATCGCGGTTCGATGTCGCGATTATCCGTATATCGACCTTGATCGGCTTTGAGCCGCCAACCCGGTCGAGAACGCGTTCCTGCAGCACCCGCAAAAGCTTCGCCTGAAGACGGATATCCATCTCGGAAACTTCATCGAGAAGCAGTGTGCCGCCATTGGCTTCCTCGAACTTGCCGATGCGGCGCGCGACAGCGCCGGTAAAGGCGCCCTTCTCATGGCCGAAAAGCTCCGACTCAAGAAGGTTTTCAGGGATCGCGGCGCAATTGATAGAGATGAATGGCTTGCTCGCACGCTTCGACTTCGCATGTAGGTATTTGGCAATCACTTCCTTGCCGACGCCGGACTCCCCGGTAATCAGGATCGAGGCTTGCGATGCGGCGATCTGATCGGCGAGGGCGATTACTTTTTTCATCGCCGGATCGACGGCGATCATGTCGGAATTTTCCTCGGCGACGGCCTCAAGAATGGCGGCAATCAGGTCCGCATCGGGCGGCAGCGGCACATATTCCTTGGCGCCGGCGCGGATTGCGGCGACCGCTGCGTCAGCGTCGGTTTTAACGCCGCAGGCGACCACGGGCGCGGCGATGCGTTCCGCGTTCAGCGCTTCGATGAGGTCTTTGACGCTGAGGCGAACGTCGATCATCAACAGATCGGCGCCATCGCCCTTGCGAAGGGCGGCAAGGCCGGACTCTATGGACGGCGCAAAGGCGACTTTCGCGCCGCGATCCATCGCCATTTTTGCCGCGCTTGAAAGCTCACTCGAAGCACCGCCGATAATCAGTAGACGCATCGGTATCTCCTAGAGATCGTCATCGCGGACGATTTCGGTCATGGTGACGCCGAGCACGCCGTCGGCGAGGACCAGCTCTCCGCGGGCGATCAGGCGGTCATTTACATAAAGGTCAATCGGTTCGCCGACCTTGCGGTTCAGTTCAATGACGGCGCCGTCGCCAAGGGATTTCAGCTTGGCGACATCAATCCTTGTTTTGCCAAGCACGGCGGCGATCTTCACCGGCACATCTTCGATAGCAGGCGCAGGCCGCACGCTGGGCGCGATCTCTTCGGTCGTCGCGGGCAGGTCCGGCGTCGGCGCCGGCTTCTTTTTCGGCTGGGCGCTCATAATATACGTTCCTTCCGTGAAGCGCGGCAAAACCATGCTTTTTGCTCAACAGGGAGCGCGATGATTTGTGTACGCACAGACATCAATAGATGACCTCTTCATCGTGGTTCTTGGACAGATAGATTTCGCCGTCTTCGGCGAGCCGTTTTGCAACATTGACGATATTCTGTTGCGCCTGATCGACTTCGCGCAGGCGCACCGGACCCATAATGTCGATATCGTCTTTCAAGATCGTGCCGGCGCGTTCCGACATATTGGCGAAGAACATCGTCTTG
>CAMYNO010000160.1 GCA_947259815.1 uncultured Parvularculaceae bacterium | reverse complement strand
CGTCGTCCTCCAAAAGAGCTTCCACATTTCCTGCTTCTGCAACTAAAAAACTAGCGGATTTAGGCCCGATACCAGCCACGCCGGGAACATTGTCCGTTGAATCCCCCATCAACGCCTGCACTTCAATCACTTGATCTGGGCCTACACCGAATTTTTCAACCACTTCGTCGGCGCCGACTTTTTTGTTCTTCATCGTGTCGAACATCGTGACTTTGTCAGTCACAAGCTGCATCAGATCCTTGTCCGATGATATAATGACGGCCTCGCCGCCCTCGGCCTCGACCTGACGCGCATAGGTCGCGATCAGATCGTCAGCCTCGTACCCTTCCATCTCTATGCAGGGAAGGTTGAACGCGCGTGTCGCATCGCGCACCAGCGGAAATTGCGGTCGCAAATCCTCCGGCGGTTCCGGCCGGTTTGCTTTGTACTCGGAGTATATCTCGTTTCGAAACGTCTTCGAGGAGTAATCGAAGATCACCGCGATATGGGTCGGGTCGTGCTCGTCACGCATATCGGTCAGCAATTTGTAGAGCATGTTGCAAAAGCCGGAAACGGCGCCGACAGGCAGCCCGTCGGATTTGCGCGTCAATGGCGGCAAGGCGTGATAGGCGCGGAAAATATAGGCCGAGCCGTCGATCAGATAGAGGCGCACAGGCGCGGTTGATTTTTTCGGCATTTCCAATCCCTAGCCGTGATTATTGCAGTAAGCTAAAACACCTCAAATATTCATCCAGTAAGATGAAAGAGGAGAGATGTTATGGCGATGTATAAAGACTTGCGTTCCTATCAAAAGAACAATCCTGACAAAGCTGATTTCATTGCCAATAAATTGCTTTTGCTGCGCGAAAGTCTGGGCGCGCAAATTCTCAACGGGCGAAGACCCAAATCGCTGATTGTCGGCTCATGGAACATTCGGGAATTCGACTCCGGCAAGGGCGGTGAAAGACTGGACGAAACTTATCATTATCTTGCCGAGATCGTCGACTGTTTCGATATCTGCGCCGTGCAGGAAGTGCGCGACGATCTGCGCCCGCTGGAACGGCTGGTCCGCCTGCTCGGACCGAAGTGGGATTATTTCGTTACCGACGTCACCGCAGGCTCAAAAGGCAATCGCGAACGCATGGCGTTTATCTATAACCGCAACAAGATGTTTTTCCGCAACCTGATTGGGGAAATCGTCCTGCCGGAAAAAGCCCTGGTCGACGGGCTGCAATTTGCGCGCACGCCGTTTTTCGCCGCCTTTCAGGCTCATTGGTTCAAATTCGTGCTATGCACGGCGCACGCCTTTTTCGGTGCTGAGCGTGGGGAAAAGTATGAGCGCCGCGTCAAGGAACTCGACATTCTCACCGGCGAAATCGCCAAGCGCGCCAAGAAAGAAGACGAGGTTTATATCATTCTCGGCGACATGAATGTTGTCGACCGCGACGACGCCACCTTTAAGGCGCTCGACAAGCACGGCGTTTCCATTCCCGATTTTGGCGCGACCAATCTTGGCGGCGACAAATTTTACGACCAGCTCGTCTTCACCAGCCAGCATGACAAAACCCGCCTGTTGCGGTTCGGCACGCTCGACTGGCGCGATGTCTTGTTCCTGCCGGAGGAAGCCGGTCATTATGAACCGCTTGGCAATGTTCACCCGACTGATCGGCGCAAGAACCGGTATAAAAACTGGGCGCGGTCTTATAAGACCTGGTCGACGCACCAGATGTCGGATCATTTGCCGATATGGGTGGAACTCGAAATTGACTATTCGGACGAGTATCTTGAACAATTCCTGCTCGAATGAGCCATATCAACAATGAGGAGCCGTCATGAAAGTCTTGGGCATTCGCTTTTGCAAGGTCGCCGGCAAGGAAGACGCGGAGGGGCTGGCCGCCCTCCTCGGCGAAAAAGGGCTTGGGCTGAAAGCGAACGACTTTGGCGGCGGCGACGGGTTTCAGGGCGCGGTATTTCCCGTGGATGAAGCGGGCGCCGCGGGAACGGGAAGCTGGATCGAGATCTGGCCCTCGGGCGAAGGCATGCCGGAGATGACTATGCTCCAGATTGTCGTCGATGACGCCGACGCCTGGGCGGCACGGGCGAAGGAAAACGGCGTAGACGTCAAAGGTCCCGACGACGCCCATGGCGAACGCATCTATTACCTCGAAGGCCCCGGCGGCCTGCCGGTGAGTTTTCAGTCGAAGGTTGGGTAGCGGCGCCGTAAGCGCAGGTTGTTTCGAATCACGCCGCCCATCCTTCGAGACAAAATTTTTCCTTCATCCTGAGGGAGCCGAAGGCTCGTCTCGAAGGGCGAAGGAAAAATTTCCCTCAGGATGAAGCTGGGTGAGCCACCTGATGCCTAGCAGACGCCAATCTACCCCGCCGTCTCGATCCAGACGCCGGTTGACTTGAATGACGGCGTCTTGCTGCGCGGATCGACATCGGTTGACGTCAGGACATTCGCCTCCGGGTAGTAGGTCATGACGCAGCCGCGCGGAAGATCGAATGGAAAGACCTTTACGCCTTTCATTTCTCCCTGCGCGGACTTGAGATTGACGCAGGCGCCGTCCGCCAGATTAAGCGCGGCGATATCTTTCCGGCTCATGAGCACGGACCACCGCGTATCGGTGCCGCGATAGCTGTCCTTATATTCGTAGACGATGGAATTGAACTGCCCCTCGCTTCGGATCGTCGTCATCGTAAACGGCGCCTCGGCTTCTTCCCCCGGCTTGCTGACGCGAAAATGCGCCAGCTTGCTCGGCGTTCGGAACGCCGGCTCGTGCATGATGCGGTTGCGGACGTGAAATTCTTTCTTGGCGACATCTATGTCGCCCAATTCCTCCATACCCGGAACAATTTCCGAAATCGCACGACGTAACTGGCGATGGCGCTTGAATGTCTGGAAATCAATCGGGCAATCCGGCGCCAGCCGCGTTGCGAGATCGGCGAGAATGACGCTTTCCGGACGGACATTGGCGATGCGCTCTATGCCTCCATCGCTCAGGCGGACGAAGTTGAACATGGATTCCTGCGTCGTCGGCTCCCATTCCTCGTCGCGCGCGGCGACCGGCAGGACGAGCGACTCAGCACCATCCATCCCGAAGGCATGGGTCTGGTTGAGCGTTGTCGTAAGGTGGAGCCGGAACCTGATTTTGCCGAGCGCACGCTCCGCCCACTGAGCGTCAGGGTTCGCCGAAAAAAGATTGCCGCCCATAAGCACCGCCGCATCGATCAGGCCGGCATCGGCGGCCTTCATCGCCGCCATCGTATCGAGGCCGGGCTTTTTCGGCAGGGTGATCGAGAATGCCTCTTCCATCCTGGCAATGACCTGCTCGGGCAGGACAGGCTTCACGCCAATCGTGCCGATGCCCTGAACATTGGAGTGTCCGCGCAGGGGCAACAGGCCGGCGCCGCGCCGGGCGATCATACCGCGCATCAAAGCGAGGT
>CAMYNO010000159.1 GCA_947259815.1 uncultured Parvularculaceae bacterium | reverse complement strand
GAGGCGGGTTTCACGAAGAAATCGGCGGCGCCAAGTTGCATGGCTTCAACGACCGTATCGATACCGCCTTGAGCGGTCAGGACGATTACGGGCAGATCTTCGCGGAATGATTTTGTACGGCGCAGCGTTTCCATTCCGCCAAGGCCGGGCATGCGAAGATCGAGCATCATCAGGCCGACATCCCCGCCCTGGGGGCTGCGCAGAAGTGAAAGGGCCGCTTCACCATTGTCAGCCTGCAAAACCGGATAGCCGGCCTTTTCGCAAACTGCGCGCATCAATCGACGCTGTGTAGGATCGTCATCGACGAGTAAAACCGTCTTCGCCATTTTCAAAATTTCCCTCAGGACTCACCGTGTCTGGGGCCGACTATCGGCGAGGCGGGTAAAGATGGGTTTAAATCCGTGTCAAATCGGAACGCCATTATGCGCGGCGCAACTGCATTAATAGTTCGTTTACAAATTAACTGCGCATTAACGGTCAAGATCCTGCGCTGACCATTACCGTTGCGGTTATCGGCTGCAGGGATTATCTCAAATTGAAACGAACGGGATGTTACGATGACCGCCTCGCAGAAAAAAGAATACACACGGCCGCTACAGGGGCTTGGCGGGGCGCGTCCGCCGGCGCCGGAATGGTTCCAGAAAGCGATTGAGGCGCCGTCGGAGGAGGGGTCCGTTTCGGTCGCTGGCGCAGAGATACGTTATTCGGCCTGGGGCGAGTTGGGCCGACCGGGTCTGTTATTCGTTCATGGCGGGCGGGCGCACAGAAACTGGTGGCGCCCATTTGCACCTTTCATGGCGGACAGACGGCGCGTCGCCGCCCTCGACCTTTCCGGCATGGGCGATTCTGACTGGCGCGATGAATATTCGCTCGACCTGCTCGTCGACGAGCTATTTGCGGTTATCGGCGCCGCCGGTCTCGACAAGGCGCGCCGGCCTATCGTCGTCGGGCACAGTTTTGGCGGATGGGTTACGCTGGCTGCCGTAGAGCGGGCCGGAGAGCGCCTTGGCGGTGCGGTCGTCGTCGATTCGCCTCTGGGCGTGCCGGACCCCACCGAAGGTTATGTGGTCAATCGTGGCGGCGAGCCGGCGAGCACGGGCAGCGGCATTCGGCTTTATTCGACACTGGAGGAGCCAATATCGCGCTTTCGCTTCCTCCCAGACCAGCCGGCGGAACACCTCTATCTCCTTGATTATATTGCAAGAGAGGGGATCGTCGCTGTCGATGGGCCGGACGGAAAGGGCTGGCGGTGGAAATTCGACCCGCATAAACCCGGCAACTTCCATATCCATTTTGAACGGGAATTACTGCGCGCTGCCCGGTGCCCGCTGGCGTTTATCTATGGGGAAAAGTCGATGTTCGCGACCGAGGATGCGATTGGCCATTTGCGCGATCAGGCGCGTGGGCGCTCGCCTTTCGTCTTATTGCCTGAGTCTTATCACCATCTGATGATGGACCAGCCACTCGCCTTTATGTCGACTTTGCGCACGCTTTTCTCCTGTTGGCCCGTGCGCGTCGGCGGTTAGGAATTCGCCCGGCGGCTGAAATTACAGCGCCGAAACCTGTGGAAAAGTTGCAATAATCCGGCGGCGTTGGAGCCGAATTTATCAGAAGACTTGCCCAATCTATTGAAATCCGCCAAAAACCCGGAAAATTCTGGTTTGAGGGCGAGATGACAGACGAAGCGATCCAGCGAACACAAGATGCGGAAGAGCACCGCAGATCTTACGAAGCCATTATGAAGGCGTCAGCCGAAATCGGCGTTCCCTTTGCCTTGGCGCTCACAATGTTCTTTACAAGCCTCGTCCTCGCAAACGGTATCTGGCTTTCCATTTTTGCCGGCGTCGCCGTCTATGTATTTGTGTATTTTGTCGTGAAGACTTTCTTCTCGCACTGATCTAACGCCGGTTGACGGTCGGGAGCTAACATGAAGATTGCGGTATTGAAGGAGACGCGCGCAGGGGAAACCCGCGTCGCGGCTTCCCCTGAGAGTGTGAAAAAATTCACGGCGCTAGGCGCCTCGGTGGCGGTGCAAACCGGCGCCGGAGCTGACGCACAGTTTTCGGACGAAGACTACAAGGGCGCCGGCGCGGAAATTTCTCCGTCTGCGGCGGATGCGGCGCAAAACGCCGATCTCATCATCAAGGTGCAGCGTCCGACGACGGACGAGCTTCGCGTGTTCCCAAAGGGCGCGCGCCTTGCGGCGATCCTGTCGCCATATAACGATCCGGATTCGATTAGCGCCTATGCGCGTTTAGGCGTAGACGCCTTTGCCCTCGATTTGATGCCGCGCATCACCCGCGCACAGTCCATGGATGTTTTATCGTCCCAGTCGAACCTTGCAGGCTACAAGGCTGTCATTGACGCCGGCGCTTATTTCGGGCGCGCCATGCCGCTGATGATGACGGCGGCGGGCACCATCGCGCCGGCAAAGGTTTTCGTCATGGGCGCGGGCGTCGCCGGGCTACAGGCAATCGCCACCGCGCGGCGTCTGGGCGCTGTTGTATCCGCGACGGATGTTCGCTTCGCCGCCAAGGAGCAGGTTGAAAGCCTTGGGGCCTCTTTCGTCACCGTCGACGAAGACGCCATGCGTGATGCCGAAACCGAAGGCGGTTACGCCAAGGAAATGTCGGAAGACTTCCAGCATCGCCAGCGTGAGTTTGTGGCGGAGCACATCGCCAAGCAGGATATCGTCATCACGACCGCGCTCATTCCCGGAAGACCCGCGCCAACGCTTGTCACATCCGAGATGGTGCAGGCCATGAAGCCGGGCTCGATCATCGTCGATCTGGCGGCGGAGCAGGGCGGTAACGTGGAACTCACCCGCCCCGGCGAAGCTATCGAGATTGGCGGCGTGACGATCCTCGGGTTTAACAATGTTCCGGGGCGTCTGGCGGCAGACGCATCCAGTCTGCTCGCGCGCAATATCTATAATTTTGTGTCGGCGTTCTGGGACAAGGAACGCACCGAATTCGCTGTGGACTGGGAAGACGATATCTTCAAGGGCATTGGTCTCACGCGCGAGGGAAAGAGCATTCACCCGAATTTCAAAGACGCTGCCGCAACGGCCGCGGATGAAGAAGCCGAGACCACGTCAGACAGCGATGAAGACGAAAACCAATCGTCAGGGAGCCAATAATGGCTGGCAATCAGGAAGAAAGCGCCCGGCAGACCGCCGAGGAAGTCGAACGCACCGCCGAAGAGCTGAAACAGGCGGCTGAAAGCGCACAGGAATCCGCGCAGCAACTGGCCGAAGCCTCGGATCAGGCGTCCGGCCTCGTCGCGCAACTGGCGGAAGTCGCCTCCGCGGGACCATCGGAATTTGTGTTTCTCGCGACCATTTTCGTTCTCGCGATTTTTGTCGGATATTATGTCGTCTGGTCGGTGACGCCGGCGTTGCACACGCCGCTTATGTCCGTGACCAACGCAATTTCTTCCGTCGTGATTGTTGGCGCCCTCATCGCGCTGGGCGCTGACCTTGCTGCGTCCGCCGCCGGCGGCGCCTCGAAACTCTTAGGCTTCGCCGCCGTTGCGCTCGCCAGCGTCAACATATTCGGCGGGTTCCTCGTCACCCAGCGCATGCTCGCCATGTACAAGAAAAAAGAGCGCTGACACGATGTCGCTGAGGTTTCCTTTATATCGCCTTCGTCCTTCGAGACGACAAATTCCCCTCATCCTGAGGAGCGCCGCTTGCGGCGCGTCTCGAAGGACGGGAATTTGTCTCCTCAGGATGAAGGCTTCTGTTCCAGAGGTATTTTCGCAT
>CAMYNO010000158.1 GCA_947259815.1 uncultured Parvularculaceae bacterium | reverse complement strand
GTTTACAGTGATAATATAAGTGCACAGCGCCTATATTCGCGTTACGGATTTGAAAAAGTCCAAGAATACTTTTTTATGGTAGGCAATCATTCCGATCTGGAGTTCATCCTGAAACGTAACGTGAGATAAACGCTACGACGTCGCGGTGAATTTTTAATTGCTTGTTTTGTAAATTGCTTTGGCTGGAGGTTAGCCATGACTGATAAAATCGACGCGCTTGGGGATAAAATTGATCGCCTTGAGGCCAGGCTGGACGGGTTGGCGTCAACAACGACGACAATTGCCGACCGGATGGACGTTCTGGCGCAGGAGTGTCATCGGACTGCGACGCAGGTGCAGCGCCTGGGCCTTAACCAGGAGGCTGCGAAACTGGCTGGCCAGCGGCGCGACAAGTCGCTGGACGCTATCGCAGAGGCGATTGCCGTTTTAAATGGCGCTGTGGCTTCCGGCCAGAAATAGCCGATCGCTGATGGGTTTAAGCGCGACGCGGCGCGCACTGGCGTCTTTCGAAAAAGCCGTCTAAACCAGCGCAAAATTCAGGATGCAGGACGAAGGGGACCATCGATGAGCGAAGGCCGCGTCATCAAGGTCAATGGCCGCGAAATTGAAGTCGAGCCGGATTTGACGCTTTTGCAGGCTTGCGAAGCGGCCGGCGAGGAAATTCCTCGCTTTTGCTATCACGAGCGCCTGTCCGTCGCCGGCAATTGCCGCATGTGCCTTATCGAGGTGAAGGGCGGACCGCCAAAACCGGTCGCTTCCTGCGCGCAGAATGTGCGCGACCTTCGGCCCGGTCCGGAAGGCGCGCCGCCTGAACTCTTTACCAATACACCGATGGTCAAAAAGGCGCGGGAAGGAGTGATGGAGTTTCTCCTGATCAACCATCCGCTTGATTGCCCGATTTGCGATCAGGGCGGCGAATGCGACCTTCAGGATCAGGCGGTCGCTTATGGCCGCGATGGGTCGCGCTATGAGGAGAACAAGCGCGCGGTTGAAGAAAAACACATGGGTCCGCTGATCAAGACGATCATGACCCGGTGTATCCAGTGTACGCGTTGCGTTCGGTTTGCGACGGAAATTGCCGGCGTCGATGACCTTGGGCTGGTTAATCGCGGCGAGGATGCGGAGATTACGACATATCTGGAAAAGGCCGTCGAAAGCGAACTGACAGGTAACCTGATCGATGTCTGTCCCGTTGGTGCGCTTACCTCCAAGCCTTACGCGTTCAACGCGCGTCCGTGGGAATTGCGCAAGACGGAAACCATAGACGTGATGGACGCGGTTGGTTCGAACATTCGCGTTGACGCGCGCGGTCGCGAAGTGCTGCGCATTTTGCCGGTTACTCATGAGGACGTGAACGAAGAGTGGATCGCCGATAAGACCCGTTTCGTCTGGGATGGGCTCAAGCGTCAACGTCTCGACAAGCCATACATTCGCAAGGATGGTCGGTTGCAGGCGGCGCGGTGGGAAGATGCGCTTTCCCTTGCCGGCGAGAAACTGAAGTCGACGCCGAATGAACGCATCGCCGCTATTGTCGGCGACCTTGCGCCTGCCGAACCGATCAAGGCGCTGAAGGATTTGATGCTGGCGCTTGGCGTCGCCAATCTCGATTGCCGCCAGGATGGCGCGATGCTCGGCGGGCCGGGCGTCGACCGACGCAGTTACCTGTTTAATACGGGGATTGCCGGCATCGAGGATGCCGACGCAATCTTGCTTATTGGCGCCAACCCGCGCGTCGAGGCGCCGCTGGTTAATGCGCGTATCCGCAAAAGCTGGATGCAGCAGCTTGATCTTAAGATTGGCGTCATCGGAGAGCGGACGCAACTGACTTACGATTACGATTATCTTGGCGCTGGAACGGACACGCTGGCGGAACTGGCGGGCGGCGCCGGTGAATTTTTCGCCAGCCTGAAGGGCGCACGCCGCCCGGCGCTCATCCTTGGAATTGGTGCGCTTGCACGCAAGGACGGAGCCGCGGTGCTTGCCGAAGCGGCGAAGCTGGCAAAAGCCGTCGGCGCAGTTACGGATGAATGGAACGGCTTTAACATCCTGCATACAGCCGCCTCGCGCGTCGCCGCGCTGGATCTCGGGTTCCTGCCGCAGACGGGCGGGCGCAGTTTCGACAGTATTCTTGAGGGCTGCGAAGCGCGTGAAATAGATGTTGTATATAATCTTGGTGCGGATGAGTTCGACCCAAAGAGACTGGGCGGCGCGTTCGTGATTTATCACGGTCATCACGGCGACGCCGGGGCCCGGCATGCCGATATAATCCTGCCCGGCGCTGCGTATACGGAGCAATCGGGCGTTTACGCCAATATGGAAGGGCGCGCGCAAATGGGGGCGAGAGCCCTGTTCCCGCCGGGAGAGGCGCGTGAAGACTGGGCGATCCTGCGCGCGCTTTCTGCTTACGCTGGCAAGACGCTTCCTTATGACGATCTCTTCGCGCTTCGACAGGCGATGATTGCCTACGCGCCGAGCCTTGGCCGCATTGACCAGATCGGCGGCGATGACACGCCATTCGACCTGACACAGATCGGCGTTGCCGGTGCGATGGATGCTGCGCCGTTTGTTTCCTCGATTGCCGATTATTATCTGACCAATCCGGTTGCTCGTGCATCGGCCACGATGGCGGAATGCTCGGCGACGTTGTCTGGAAAAGCGAAACTTGCCGCCGAATAGGAATGCGCCGTTAACGGATAATGCGCGCGAAGCGTTGGTCGAACAGATTCGCGCCAACACCGCATTTGAGCACATTGCGATTTCGGTATTGTCCGGATCTGTGATCTGCGGCGTCGCTGCTTTCATTTTACGTATAGCCGTCGCCTTGATTGGCGGGCGCTTCGCGATCGACGCAATATTCGCAGCTTTTTTCAGCGGGCTCGTATTAACGCTGCTGTTCTTCCTGATTGGCTTTGCATCCGGCGCCGTCGTCATCTCGCCCTTGTTTCGATTTCTTGAAAAACAAAAACGCCGCACCATCGGGCCGTATGCGGCGGCCGTAACGGCGATAGCCGGCGCAAGTCTTATCGTGGCGAGCGTTCTTCCCGGCGCCGGGACGCCGGGCCTGGTTACTATCGTCGCTGTTCTCGCGGCCAGTGGCGCGACCATAGTGATCTTTACCCGCCGTATGAAATCCATATGGGCGGCGGCCGCGGCGGAGGAAAAAGCCGCCGACGCGCGGCCGATCACCTTCCGCATACAATAACAGGCCATCAGCGATAAACCGCTTGGTTGGCGCGGCGTACGGACTCCCGCGCCGTCATCTTTGGTGCTACTTAAGTCGCAACAAACGGAGGGTGTTATGAAGAATCTGCGGGCGAATTCCATTCTTGTCTCAGCTACGGCGGCGATTGCGATCGCCTGCGGCGCGGCCTTCGCCGGCGATGATGATGAGCGCATTTCAAAAACCCTTAGTCTGAAAGATTTTGAACGGATTTCTGTCTCCGGCGTTTATGATCTCGCGATTGCGGTGGGCGGCGATTACTCGATTGCGATTGCCGGGCCCGCTGATGAAGTCGAAAGGATCGAAGTCAGCGTTTCGAACGGAGAGCTTGAATTTTCCCAAACCGAACGCAAAGGCGGCTGGCGGCGCAAGCAAGAGGGCGTCGATGTGGCGATTACATTGCCCATGCTTCGTTCGCTTGACGTCTCCGGCGTTGTCGACGGCGATATTGAGGGGATCGACGCCGACACTTTCGACTTTGATATTTCCGGGGTTGGCGACATCGATATCGAGGGCCGCTGTGACACGTTGACGGCGAATGTTTCCGGGGTCGGGGATCTTGACGCTGACGGCCTGGAATGTCGCTCCGTCGAAATCAGCGTTTCCGGCGTCGGCGACGCCTCTGTCTTTGCCAGCGAGGAAGTCGACGCCATCGTTTCCGGCATGGGTGATATTGACGTCTACGGCAAGCCCGAGCGCGTCTCCAAAAGCGGCTCGATGTTTGCCGATATTACTGTCCATTAAAGCCGCGCCGGCCCGGCGCGGACGGGCCGGACCCGCGACGGAATCTCTCAAAATTGCCCCGTGACTAGCGGTCCAATCCGCATTATGACCGGCACCATGATCGAATGGATTTCAGACGCTTGGGGGTATCTCGTATCGCGGCCAGTTGACCTGCCCGGCTGGTGGATCGCGTCCGTCGTCAGCGGGTCATTGGCGATTTTGCTGACCTTGCTGCTCGCGCAAGCCTTCCTGATGTATTTCGACCGCAAGGTCTGGGCGGCGGTGCAGATGCGCAAGGGGCCGAATGTGGTCGGACCTTTCGGCCTGCTCCAGTCGTTCGCCGACCTCCTGAAATTCATTTTCAAGGAGATTGTTATCCCGGCCGGCGCCAACAAGGTCGTGTTTGTCCTTGCGCCGCTGATAACGTTCGTCCTCGCCCTCGTTGGCTGGGCGGTCATTCCGGTCGCGCCGGGTCTGGTCGTCTCAGATATCAATGTTGGAATTCTCTATCTCTTCGCAATCTCATCGCTCGGCGTTTACGGCGTCATCATGGGCGGTTGGGCGTCGAATTCGAAATATCCGTTTCTTGGCTCCCTTCGTTCGGCGGCGCAGATGGTCTCCTATGAGGTCTCGCTTGGCTTCGTAATCATTTCGGTTCTCTTGATTGTCGGTTCGGTCAACCTGACGGAAATTGTCGAGAGTCAGGCGCGGGGCGGCGGTTTCTGGAACTGGCATTTCATCCCGCTGTTTCCGATGTTCGTGGTGTTCTTCATTTCCGCGTTGGCGGAAACCAACCGGCCGCCATTCGACCTGCCGGAAGCGGAATCCGAACTCGTTGCGGGCTATCAGGTCGAATATTCCTCGACGCTGTTTCTCCTGTTCATGATTGGCGAACTGGCGAATATCGTTTTGATGTGCGCCATGTTGACGATCCTCTTTTTTGGCGGCTGGCATTCTCCGATCCCGATTGATTTTCTCAATGCTGGCGCGATGCCGGTCTTGTGGTTCTGCGCCAAGATCATTTTCTTCTTCTTTCTCTTCGCCATGGTGAAGGCGATTGTGCCGCGTTACCGCTACGATCAGTTGATGCGCATCGGGTGGAAGATATTCCTGCCGCTGTCGCTTTCCTGGGTGGTGCTGGTCGCCGGCGTGCTGATCGCGTTCCCGGACCTTGCGGCGCATTTCCAGAGCTGGAGAAACTAGATGGCTCGTATCGCGCAGGCGCTTCACGGCTTTTTGCTTTGGGATTTCATCAAGGCTTTCGGGCTGGCGATGAAATATTATTTCCGTCCAAAAGCGACGCTGAACTATCCGTTTGAGAAAGGCCCGCTGTCGCCGCGCTTTCGCGGTGAGCATGCGTTGCGCCGCTACCCGAATGGCGAGGAGCGCTGCATCGCCTGCAAGCTCTGCGAGGCGATCTGTCCGGCGCAGGCAATCACGATTGAAGCCGAACCGCGCGACGATGGTTCGCGCCGCACGACCCGCTACGACATCGACATGACCAAGTGCATCTATTGCGGGTTCTGTCAGGAAGCGTG
>CAMYNO010000157.1 GCA_947259815.1 uncultured Parvularculaceae bacterium | reverse complement strand
GGCCATTATTGAAAAGGTCTTCTGGATTTGTTGGACGCTTGGACGGCTATTCAATGCCAATCGTCCTGGTCCCGGATTCATATTCAAGGGCGGCACATCGCTGTCAATAATGGCCGGTGCGAAGCCTTTGCGCGCCGCCGCTTCGGTAAAGGCTTCGGCTCTCTCGTCAGCGGCGGCGTTGGCGAAGTCGTCCATTGTTGTCAGGCCGCCAGCGCAACGTCGTCGATAATCGGATGCACCCATGCGGGCGCATGGACGCCATCGCGTCGCAACGCTTTCTTGTCGTCATCGGACAATACCCGCCGCAGTCGATTAACGACGTTATCATCAATGGCGTCGCGGCCGAGATAGCGCAGCGCCTGCAATACAGCGCCAGACACGTTCCCGGCGCCGGCAAGGCGTTTGGCGTTGACATGACGCAATTCGATCACTTGCCGACCGAATTGCGCTTTTCGCGCCGGGCCGTCGGTCAGGTAAACCGTTTTGGCTGGGCTTTGCGTTGTCAGGCCAAGGGCGTTCGCCGCACGGGCGCCGGAGACTTGAAGCTTTGCGCCGGACTGCCGGGCGAGGGCGGAGGCAATGTCGTCCGGTTTTGGCGACAGGAGACCAAGCCGCGGGCTTTGCTTCGGATAATCGTAAAGACCGCGATCAAGACGCCGGACCGAATTGCGCGCGACGAGGCGTGACAGCGTCTGGTCTATGCTGTCGCGTGAGCCGAGCCCGGCGAAATCCGCAGGGGTGAACACCCAGCCGCGGCCTTTGCCCCGAATCCGTCTTAGAATTTGCTGCGATACCGTTGTCATATTCGTCTCCTATGTGTCAGAAAATAGGGTATTTATTTCTGACAATCAAGAGGCATGAGTTGGTTTGATAAAATACATATAAAACAGCATATTAGGCTAGGGCAGGTAGTCAGTTTTGCGACCATGTTAACTGCGCAGGCATTCGGACCAGAAATCACCCGCCTCCTGGGGACCTTAGCCCAATGCTGCAAGGCCGATCCGGCCCGGCCAATCGCTCTCAGGGTCTATCGCCCACTCTGAGGCGCTCTCGAACGCTATCATCCTCGTTTTGACGCTCTCGGGCGCTCTCAGCCTCATTCGGGCGCCGCAGCCCGCAAACGTCCGCACATATCCGCAAACACGCGCTCTCACCCGCTAACAAGGCCCCATAACCACAAGTGACAAAATTTGGTCCGTGAGCCGATGATCGGTGACGTCGGAGAACAATCCCGTTCTCCATGAAGATCACTGGACTCCATGACGCCAACCAAGATTCTCATCGGCCAGGTTTTCATTGTCGCCATGATCATTGCTGCGGCGATGTGGATCGCGACCGGCTATGTCGCGGGTGTCTTTCAGTATGATGCAGCGTTGGGCGCGCCATGGTTTATCGCTTTCGAGCAACCCGTTTACTATCCCTGGCGGCTCTTTGAATGGTGGTACGCATACGAGCCTTATGCGCCGGACGTTTTCTTGCGCGGCGGCGCCATTGCAGCGTCGGGCGGTTTCATCGGCGCCGGCGTCGCCATTGGCGGCTCGGTCTGGCGCGCTCGTCAGCAAAAAAATGTCACCACATACGGTTCGGCGCGGTGGGCGGAAGCCCGGGATATCGTCAAGGCGAAGCTCTTAAAATCCCAAGGCGTCTTTCTAGGCGCATGGAACAATCGCTATTTGCGCCATGACGGTCCCGAACATGTAATGGCTTTCGCCCCGACCCGGTCCGGGAAGGGCGTCGGGCTTGTTGTCCCGACGCTTCTTTCCTGGACCGGGAGCGCCGTTATTCACGACATCAAAGGTGAGAACTGGCGCCTCACCGCCGGCTGGCGATCGAAATTCTCGCATTGTCTTTTGTTCAATCCGACCGATCCGAACTCAGCGCGGTACAATCCGCTGCTCGAAGTCCGCAAAGGTCTCTTTGAAGTTCGCGACGCCCAGAACATTGCGGATATCCTTATCGATCCCGACGGCACAGTGCGCCGCGACCACTGGGACAAGACCGCCTACGCCTTGCTGCTCGGCGTTATCCTCCACGTTCTCTACGCTGAAAAAGAAAAGACGCTGTCGCGCATCGCTAATTTTCTATCGGAGCCGTCGCGGAGCTTCAAAGACACCCTCAAGATCATGATGACCACCAATCATCTGGGGACGACAGACAACCCGAAAGCGCATCCGACCGTGGCCCATGGCGCCCAGGAAGCCATGAACAAATGGGACAATGAATTATCGGGTGTGCTTTCCACTGTGATGACGACGCTCAGTCTCTATCGCGACCCGATCATTGACAAAATTACCGGCGTTTCCGACTGGCAAGTCGCCGATCTCGTCAACGCCCGCAATCCGGTCTCATTATATCTCGTCGTCCCGCCGTCGGACATTTCGCGGACGCGGCCTCTGATGCGCCTGATCCTGAATCAGATCGGCCGGCGGCTGACGGAAGAGCTTGAAAGCGACGCCACCAAAAACCGCCGGCAGCTTTTGTTGATGCTTGATGAGTTTCCGGCTCTTGGCCGTCTTGATTTCTTTGAGTCGGCGCTTGCCTATCTCGCGGGCTATGGCGTGCGCGCCTACTTAATCGCGCAATCTCTAAATCAGATCGAAAAGGCCTACGGGCCCAACAACTCGATCCTCGATAATTGCCATGTGCGCGTCGCCTTCGCCGCCAATGACGAACGCACCGCGAAACGCATATCCGATGCGCTTGGCACTGCGACCGAGATCAGGTCCCAACGCAATTACGCCGGTCACCGCCTGGCGCTTTGGCTTTCCCATGTCATGGTCTCGCGGCAGGAAACGGCGCGGCCGCTTCTGACGCCCGGCGAGGTGATGCAGCTCCCGCCTGATGATGCGCTTGCCATGATTGCGGGCGCGCCGCCAATTCGCGCCAAAAAGGTTCGCTACTTTTCTGATCCTGCCTTTGACGCCAGGCGTCTCGATCCGCCGGAGATCGTCGGCGCCGACGGCGCCTATGCGGACGCGCCGCCAAGCCCCGCAAATGACTGGGCCGGCATGGTCGCGACAACCCATGAGGCCCTCGATGTCAATTGGGAAGAATGCGCGCGAAACAAAAGACGCGAGAACAGCGGCGGCTTCAAAAAAGACTTCGATCCGACGGTGCGGGACGATATCGCGCCAGCCAGCGGCATCGAAATCCAAGGCGTTGACGACGTCGACGCTGCTTTCGCCGCGCGCCTCAAAGACATTGCCGAGACTACGACTACCCGCGCCGCCGTCATGGACAAGCATCCGCGCAGCATTTTGCCGAGCATGTGAGGGGTTCAATGAGCAATATGCGATTACATGTTCGGGTCTCGCCAACGACCATGGGGCTTCTTGAGAAGGCGGCGGCGCCCGGTGATGTTTCGAAAAGCGCGCTTGTGGACGCGGCGCTGCAAAAAATGCTGGCGCCGAAACCGGACGCCAGTTTCGAATCCGCGTTAACGCGCCGGCTCGATAAAATGTCAAAGTCCATGGAGCGCTACGCCTATGACGCGGCGGCGCTTACCGAAACCCTGGCGCTCTTTGTTCTCTATTACCTCTGCATCACGCCGCCCTTGCCCGAAGGCCAGCGCGAAGGCGCCGAAGCGCTTGGCCGAAAACGCTTCGACCATTTCATCTCACAGGTCGGCGACCGGCTCATGGGCGAGGAAAACTTTTCCCGTGCGCTTCTCCAACACATGGGGCTTGAAGATCAGCGCCAGGTCGGCGGAGCAGGGCGATGACAGCGCGGCAAGATACGCTTCCCTTTGAGCGCGGCGCCGTTGCCGCGGCGCGACGGGCGTCCATGCTCAAAACCGCCTTCGGTCCGGCAATCGGCGCGGCGTTACAAGACGAGCGGGTCATCGAGATTATGGTCAATGCCGACGGCGCTCTCTGGATTGAGCGCCATGGGGAGGGCCGCGTTGCGGCGGAGAAGACCATCAAACCGGGCGATGTCGAACGCATCATCCGGCTTGTGGCGAGTCATGTGGGTTTTGATTGCAACAAGGAAAACCCGATTGTCTCTGCGGAACTCCCTGAATCCGGCGAGCGCTTCGAAGGTTTGTTGCCGCCAGTCTCGCTGGCGCCGGTCTTCGCGATCCGAAAACCTAGTCCCCGAGTGATTTCATTAAGCGATTATGTAGCGCAAGGCGTCATGACCGGCGGCGAGCGCCTGATCCTCAAAGCCGCTGTCGCTTCCCGCGAAAATATTTTGATCGCCGGCGGTACGTCGTCTGGCAAGACCACACTCGCGAATGCGCTGCTTGTCGAGATCGCTGAATTGCAGGACCGCCTCGTGATCCTTGAGGACACGCGCGAGCTAATATGCAGCGCCGCCGACAAGGTCGCGCTCAGAACATCGCCAGACGTCGGACTCGCTACGCTGGTGCGCTCCACAATGCGGCTGCGCCCTGACCGGATCATTGTCGGGGAAGTCAGGGGCGGGGAAGCGCTTGATTTACTGAAAGCCTGGAACACCGGGCATCCGGGCGGGATCGCCACGGTTCACGCGAACTCCGCTGCAGCCGCCTTGACGCGCATCGAACAGTTGATCGGTGAGCGGACCAGCGGCGTTCCTTATCAACTCATCGCCGACGCTATCGATCTCGTTGTCTTCATTGCGCGCGACAATGACGGACGGCGCGTTGAAGAGATTATTCGCGTCAACGGGCTCGACGCCCATGACAATTACCGGCTTGCGCCAGCCGAAACCCAAGAACTGTCGCTTATCAATGAAGGAGCCCGTCAATGATTGCCGTTAATATTGTTCGCCAACTCACATTGTTGGCCATCGTCGTCGCCGTGTTTTTTGTTCTCTCGGGTCCGGCTCATGCGGCCGGTTCCGGCATGCCCTGGGAAGCGCCGCTGACGCAGATCCTCGCTTCCATTGAAGGGCCTGTCGCGCGCATCGTCGCCGTCATCATCATTATCATCACCGGACTGTCGCTTGCTTTCGGCGATACGTCGGGCGGCTTTCGCCGTCTCATTCAAATAGTTTTTGGACTTTCGATCGCTTTTGCCGCGACAAGTTTCTTCCTTGCCTTCTTTTCCTTCGGCGGCGGCGCGGTAATCTGACCATGCAAGGCTATTCCATCCCCATTCACCGCAGTTTGACCGAGCCGATCTTGATGGCGGGCGCGCCGCGCGGCGTTGCGATCTTGAATGGCACCATCGCCGCCGCCGTCGGGCTCGGCCTGCAGATGTGGGCGGCGGGGATTGTGCTCTGGATGGCGGGTCACGGCGCTGCTGTCTACGCCGCCAAAAAGGATCCGAAGTTTCTGGAGGCGGGTGTCCGGCACTTAAAGCATGGGAGTTTTCTTTCATGCTGAACATCCGCGAATATCAACAGCGCCCCAAGCGCATTGCGGATTATTTGCCGTGGGCGGCGCTGGTCGCGCCGGGCGTCGTATTGAATAAAGACGGGAGCTTTCAGCGGACTGTCCGTTATCGAGGACCCGATTTGGAAAGCGCCGGCGCGGAAGAACTCGTCAGCGTCACCGCGCGCATCAACAATGTGCTGAAACGCTTTCGATCCGGTTGGGCGCTCCATTTTGAAGCGCAGAGAAGACCGGCGAATGATTACCCCATAAGCGATTGGCGCGATAAGGCGGCATGGCTTGTGGACCATGAACGGCGCGCGCAATTCGAGGAAGCCGGGCGGCATTTTGAAAGCGCTTACTATCTCACATTCTCGTTTCTGCCGCCGTCTGACCGGACGCGGAAAACCGAAGGCATGTTCCTCGACCGCGGCGAGGCGGAAGAATCCATAAACTATCATGATCATCTGGCGGTGTTTATCCGGACAAGCGGTCAGGCGATCGATCTCCTATCAGCGCTTATGCCGGAATGCGGCGTTCTCGACGATGATGAGACGCTGACCTATTTGCATTCCTGCATCTCGCCAAAACATCATTTTGTGGCGTCGCCGGAAACGCCGATGTTTCTTGATGGGTTTCTGGCGGATGCGAGCCTTGCCGGCGGTCTCGAACCGATGCTGGGCGAGGAACATTTGCGCGTCGTCACCGTGCAGGGCCTGCCGCCGGCGAGCGAGCCCGGGTTCCTCGACGCCCTCAACATGCTCGGGTTTTCCTATCGTTGGACGACGCGGTTCATCGCCCTCGACAAGGAAAAGGCTGCAAAGGAGATCACAAAATATCGACGGCAATGGTTTGCTAAACGCAAGTCCATCGCCGCCATTATCAAGGAAACGCTCTTCAATGAAGAAAGCGTCCTCGTTGATTCCGACGCCGACAACAAAGCGGCGGATGCCGATGCGGCGCTGCAGGAACTGGGCGCCGACGATGTGGCGTTTGGATATTTGACGACAACGATTGTGGTTAGCGATATCGACCGTGCTGCAGCAGATGCGAAGGCGCAAGATATCGAGCGCGTCTTCAATGAACGCGGGTTCACGACCATCAAGGAAAGCGTCAACGCTGTTGACGCCTGGCTCGGCAGCCTGCCGGGACATCTCTACGCGAACATTCGCCAACCCCTTCTTCACACATTGAACCTTGCGCATGTCGCGCCGCTGTCGGCGGTCTGGGCGGGGCAGCATCACAACGATCATTTGAACGGGCCGCCGTTGCTCGCAGCGACCACCCAACAGACAACGCCGTTCAGACTATCAACCCATATCGGCGATGTCGGCCATACTCTGATTGTCGGACCGACCGGAGCCGGCAAATCGGTACTCTTGTCGCTGCTGGCGTTGCAGTTCAGGCGTTATGCAGGCGCGCAAGTTTTCGCCTTCGATAAGGGGAAGTCCATGCGCGCTGCTCTTCTGTCATTGAACGGCGATTTTCATGATCTCGGCGCCGAAGACCAATTAAGCTTCCAACCGCTCGCCGTAATTGATGGAGACGAGGGGAGGGGGCGCGCCCAAAGTTGGCTTCTTGGCGTTTTGCACCAGGAAGGCGTCGCGATCGATCCGTCCGTCAAGGATGCGCTTTGGTCGGCGCTTTCCAATCTTGCCGATGCGCCGGCGCGCGAGCGCACGCTGACCGGATTGTCGCTTTTACTTCAACGCGCAGATCTGCGCCAAGCCTTATCGCCCTTTACTATCGACGGCGCTTTTGGCGGCCTGTTTGATGCTGAAGCCGACACACTCGATCTCACCGACGCTGTTGGATTCGAGATGGAATCCCTGATGCGCAAGGCGGGCGCCGTGGCGCCGACGCTTGCCTATCTTTTCGATCGCCTGGAAGATCGCTTTGACGGCAGACCGACATTGCTTCTTCTCGACGAAGCATGGGTCTTTCTCGATCATCCGCTCTTTGCCGAACGCCTGCGGGATTGGCTCAAAACCCTGCGCAAGAAAAATGTTTCCGTCGTCTTTGCGACGCAAAGCCTGAGCGACATTCAAACGTCAAAAATTGCGCCGGCGATTATTGAAAGCTGTCCGTCGCGCATCTTCCTGCCCAATCCGAATGCCTTCGACGCGACCGTCTGCGAGACCTATGAGCGTTTCGGCCTTGGCCGCCGGCAAATCGAGATCATTGCCCAAGCAACGCCGAAGCGCGACTATTATTATCAATCGCCCATCGGCAATCGGCTTTTCGATTTGGAACTTGGGCCCATTGCGCTCGCCCTTTGCGGCGCGTCGTCGCCCGACGATCAACGGCTCATCGATCAAGTTCAAAGCGAACACAAGCTTGACGGCTTTGCGCCCGCTTTCTTGCGCGCCAATGGCCTCGACTGGGCCGCCGATCTGATTTCCGACAATCCGTTAAACGGAAGGAGCGTATTATGCGCCGCCGAATAAAATCCGCCTTGCTGGCGGGAGTAGCCTCACTTGGTTTGGCGTTTGCGCCAACCCATTCCGCCAACGCGTTTCTGTTCGGCGGCATCGTTTACGATCCCACTAATCATACGCAAAACCTTCTGACCGCCGCGCGTACGCTGCAAATGATCAACAACCAGATCAAGCAGCTAACCAATGAAGCGCAGATGATCGCCAATCAGGTGAAGAACCTGACGCAATTGCCTTATACGGCGCGGGCTGCTTTGCAGGCGCGTCTTTCCGAAATCGACACGCTGATCCAGACCGCCAACTCTATCGCTTATGACGTGGCGACTGTTGATGCAGCCTTCGCTTCCTTGTTCCCGGAAGACTACGCGGCATTTTCAAATGCGGCCATGGGCTTGGCTGCGCGGACCCATTGGGAAGAAGCCTCGCGCTCGCTCCATGACGCCATGCGCATGCAGGCGCAAATCGCCGAGACCGTTCAGTTAGACATCGCCACTCTCGATGAGATTGTCGCGGCGAGCGAAACCGCTGTCGGCGATCTTCAGGTCAATCAGGCCGGCAATCAATTGCTCGCGCTTCAAACCAAGCAATCGATGCAAACGGCGGAATTGCTCGCGGTCCAGTATCGCGCCGAAGCCTTGGAGCGCGCGCGGCAACTGCAGACTGAAGAACGCTCCCGCATCCATCGCCAGCGTTTTCTCGGCGACGGCGCCGCTTACACGCCCTCATAAGGAAAGGTTTCTCCCCCCGTGGACGACATTAATGTCATCGATGATTTTACGTCGACGTTTTCGACTTATATCGATAGCGGCTTCGGATTGCTGGCGGGGGACGTTGCGTTCCTCACCGCGATTTTGATCGGCATTGATGTCGTCCTCGCCGGGCTGTTCTGGGCGATGAATGGAGAGCAAAACGTCCTCGGACAATTCGTCAAGAAGGTGCTCTACGTCGGCGTCTTCGCCTTCATCATCAACAATTTCGCGCTGCTGGCGAATATCATCTTTTCGAGTTTTGCGGGACTCGGACTCGTCGCGACGGGCACAACTCTGACCGCCGGCGATCTCATGAAGCCGGGCTTTGTCGCCGCCACCGGCTACGACGCGGCCTATCCGCTTCTGGAAGAAGCGAATTCTCTGCTTGGCTTCCCAAGTTTCTTTTCGAACTTCGTCACGATCGCGATCATTCTGCTTGCCTGGATGATCGTGCTCTTTGCGTTTTTCATTCTGGCGATCCAGCTT
>CAMYNO010000156.1 GCA_947259815.1 uncultured Parvularculaceae bacterium | reverse complement strand
GTCTATAATTCGATTGACTCAGATTTGACGCCGGAAAAAATTCACCGGCTGTTAAATGAGCTTTATTTGCGATCCTCAAGCTCATCAAGGAGTCGCAAATAAAGCTCATTTAACAGCCGGTGAATTTTTTCCGGCGTCAAATCTGAGTCAATCGAATTATAGACTCGCTCTACTTGCTTTGATGTTGAAGCAAGCCCAAGTCGTTCCGCTTCTCGCTGAAGCTCACTAAGTTGGGGTAATCCATCGACATAAGCCGGCAACCCGAACTTTGTGCCGACCATCATCTGCCCAATAAGGCTAGAAAGGCGGCAAAACGCTTCTGCGTTGTGCTTCAGTAATTCCAAGAGTGATACCATCTCATAGGGACTAAGCTTTTGCACTTAGCACCTCTGGGCTGGGTACACAAAGTCACATATCGCCCAGACCTATTCGCCGCCCTTCCGGCCGTTCCTGACAATTTTTCCGTTAAATCGCGGCTTCCAGCGCGTCGATATCGCCGCCGCGCACCGCATCGAGGTTTCGGGCGAGTTTGCCTGCCGGCCAGTCCCACCATGCGACGGCAAGCAGCCTTTCGATGGTGGACCCGTCATAGCGCATCTTGATAACCGTCGCCGGATTGCCGGCGGCTATCGCGTATGGGGGGAATGTCCTTTGCGACGACGGAACAGGAGCCGATGATGGCGCCGTCGCCTATGTGGACGCCGGGCATGATTGTCGCGCCGGCGCCGATCCAGACATCGTTTCCGATGATGGTGTCGCCGCGCGAGCCCTTCGCCCAGTCGACATTTTCCTGTTCCCACCCATTCCCGAAAATCGTGAAGGGGAAGGTCGAGAAACCATCCATCGCGTGATTGGCGCCGTTCATAATGAACCGCGCCTTCGCCGCGATGGCGCAATAGCGCCCGATCACCAGACGGTCGCCCATATGTTCGAAATGATAGTGGACGCAATTTGCCAGAAAGTGCTCCGGCCCGTCGGGATCGTCGTAATAGGTGTATTCGCCGATCTCGACCATGGGGTGGTCGACCAGCGGCTTCAGAAAACCGACCTGTCTGGTCGCCGCGAGGGGAAACGGGCGCAGCGGGTCCGGGCCCGCACCATTATCCGAACGATCGCCTGTCATAATGATTACTTCTTTCCCCGCCCGCTGCTGACCGAAGCGCCGGTTGCGCTCAGGTAAGGAGCAGATAAAGCGCCCTGCCCGCAAGGGGAAACAACATCGCAGAGCCAAGGAGGAAAATATAAAACCGGATCATCACGACATTTTTTGTCCCCTGCCATAATGAGTGCGCGATGCGCACGACAACATAGGCCCATGCAAAGAAAACATCGATTGATCCCGCCTCGCCGCTGATCGCCAGCAGCAACGCCACTGCGTAGAAAATCGTCGGCTGCTCCATCAGGTGATTGTAATTATCCGCAACCTGACGAACTTCCGTCGGCAGCACGCTCCAGGTCTCGCCGCCGGTGTGTTTCGCCGTCTCCGGGTGCATGTGCGCCTTTTTCATGGCGGGCACGCGCGTTGCCAACATCCATACCGCGACGACCAGTGTCCAGGCGACAAGTACGGCGACAGGCAGAAGAATAGGTTCAGTCATTCGGGCGCGCCCTCCTCTTTCGTTAAATCAGTCGTATCGCGGTTCTCACCGCCCGCCTATGGATTTTCTCAGCGCAAGGTCGAACGCCTCGGGCGCGCGATGACCGTCAGCACAAGCGCAAGGAGCGCCGGCGCCGCCTGAGTAAAAAGGATCGACGGCTTTGCTGTCGCCGCCCCGAATACGCCGGCGACGATAACGCAGAGCAGGAAGAAAATGACAACATCGCGTTTCGCGGCGATGAGACCCCAGACGAGCCCTGTCGCCAGAAAGCCGTTATAGAGACCCTGATTTGCCGCCAGCGTTTTCGTCAGCGCAGATTCTTCCGGGGTCATCGCAAATACGCGCCGGCCGATCTCATGGTCCCAGAAAAACATCTCAAGCGCGAGAAATCCGAAATGAAGCAGCGCGACGATTGCAACGGCGATAGCGGCAAATATTTTCACTGGTCGATCCTCCCTTTAATCCGAACGCGTGTCTTTCTTGTCAGGGGCGCCCAGTCCCATGGTAACAACCAAATGCTCGTCTTTTACAATAACATCTTTCAACAGCAATCGCGCGGTTTGATGTGAAACTTCCGATTCCGACAGCACATATACCGGGCGCGACCGGTAAAATGCACCGAGCGCTTTTGAGACCGCCTCGTTGGCCTTGTTCGCATAGGCGTCCGGAACACCGGCGATACGGATCTGCTCGACAACAGGATCGGTCAGGTAAAACGCCGCCTCTTCACGGGCGTAACGAAGACCGCCGGAAAGGTCGACCGCGCCGGAGAGCGGGCGCGGATTATTGTTGATGTAAATATTGAGGGTCGCATCGAGGCCGCCCGCAATGCGGTCGCTGCCTTCGATCAGGTCAATACGCGGATTGTCGAGCGTGACCTCAAAAATGAAATAGTAACGCTCCGACCACGGAAGCTGTTCGTCCAGCCTGTCGCGAAGCTGCGGTTCGGAAAAACGAAACTTGATGTCGTTATCGCGCAGCAGAAAGAATGCGGCGGCAAGCCCGGCGAAGACGAGAAGTATGATCGGCGCAAGAAGTTTCATACGCGGCTTCTCCTGCTCCGGCGCATGCCGGCTTACAAGCACAGCTTATCCAAACCGTCCATAGTCTACTGGCGCTGACCGATCCAGCGACTTTGTCACCGGCGGCATCGGATATTTAAGGCCGGTTGCGCAATTGAACAGAACAACGCGGTCGTTTTTATCGACACGGCCGTCCTTCAACGATTGTTCGTAAGCGGCGTAAGTGGCGGCGCCTTCGGGACACAACAGCAATCCTTCCTCACGGGCGATGCGGTCACGCGCCTCGAAGATGGTTTCTTCCTCAACCGCGATCGCAAACCCATCGGACGCACGAACCGCCCTGAGTAGCAAAAAATCACCCACCGCCACCGGAACGCGGATGCCTGCGGCGGCGGTCCCCGCAGT
>CAMYNO010000155.1 GCA_947259815.1 uncultured Parvularculaceae bacterium | reverse complement strand
GTTTATCTCCTCGCAGGTGCAAAAAAAAGACCCGGCGCGAAAAATCGGCCGGGTCGTCGCCAAATGGAATTTTAGCGGGTTTATGCGAGTGCTGATTTTGCCTTTTCAGCCAGCGCCTTGAACGCTTCCGGCTCATGCACGGCAAGATCGGCGAGAACTTTGCGATCAACCTCGATGCCGGCCTTGCTGAGACCATTCATGAAGCGCGCATAGGTAATGCCGGCTTCACGGGCGGCAGCGTTAATGCGCTGTATCCACAAGGCCCGGAAAGTGCGTTTCTTGGCGCGGCGGTCGCGATAGGCGTACTGGCCGGCTTTTTCCACCGCCTGGTTGGCAATGCGGAAAGTGTTCTTGCGGCGGCCATAATAGCCTTTCGCGCGACTGATAACTTTGCGGTGACGGGCGTGGGCGGATGTGCCCCCTGTTACTCGTGCCATGGGTCCAGCCTCCTATCGGTCGTAGGGCATGTAGCGCTTGACGATCTGCTCATCGGCTTTCGAGAGCACTTCCGTCCCGCGCTGCTGGCGAATGTATTTCGCATTGTGGCTGATGAGGCGGTGGCGCTTGCCCGCGACCCCATGCTTGATTTTACCGCTAGCGGTAACCTTGAACCGCTTCGCAGCGGCCTTTTTGGTCTTCATTTTCGGCATTTCGCTCTTCCTTTAAGGACCCTTTCGGGTGCGTCTATACCCCGCCAAGGCATGCCTTATGGGCCCGGCGAGTAGATTTGAGCGGCGGTTTATACGCGCAAAAGCTCAAACTTCAAGGGCATAAGGAAGGTTTGGCGCCAAATTCCCGGCCCTTACCGGGGCGCTTGCGTCCACACGGCCACACCGGGCGAGGAAACGGGCAAATCCGCTTGCGGCATTTAACACCCCTATTGTCTTCAGCAGTATGAGAATTTTTGCCGTCGCCGCGATAATGATCGCATGCCTTACGCTCCCCGCATGCATTACAACCAGCCGCACAATCGATGCATCGACCGCGTCGCCGCCAATCACTGAAATTCCCTATCGAATTGAGGCCGGTGGGTGGATCGTCGCGCCGGTGATGGTCAATGGAGCGGGCCCTTACGACTTCATTGTTGATTCCGCCGCAACTCGGTCCGCCGTCTATCAACGCCTCGCTGACGAGCAGGCGTTCTCGCCGGCCTCACGTCCGGACCTTCGGGTTCTTGGCCTGACCGAGACGCGGTTTTTGCCGGCATGGGAGATTGGCGACATCAATGTTGGCGGCGTCGTGATGGAGAACCATATCGGCGTTGTGCTCGACGACTGGCCGGAGCCATTGAACACCCCTCACGGCGTATTGGGCCTCGATTTCCTGCAGAGTCACGTCATACGCTTCGACGTCGAACGGCAGGTGATACAGATTTATCCGTCTGGCGCCTTCGGAGGGGGGCGCGAATTTGGCGCGGCCTCCATGCGATTGCGGGCGCACAGGGACGCTGACGAAGCCCCGTTATATATTTCAACGCTCACATTCAAAAACCGCGACATTGAGTGCATCGTCGATACCGGCTCTGCCCTTTCGGTCCTGAATGCACCGGCGCTTAGCGCCATGACAACGGGCGTGCTGGTTGAATCAGCGCCGCGCCGCGGTCTTGGAACGGGATCAAGGCTTAGCGACGTATTCGGCAGTATTGAATCGGCGGGCGCCGTTCGAATTCATCGCATTTCGCTGCGGCGCACACGTTGGTCGAGAAAAACACTTGTCGTCTTTTCTGCCGCAATATTCCGCGAATTGGGCGTAGACCGGCTGCCATATTGTATTCTCGGCGCCGATATTCTGGCGGAACAATCTTTCATTCTGGATTTCCCCGGCGAGAGGATTATCATCGAACGCTAGGGGCAACGAACGGATCGCAGCTTGGGTCTTGTAAGAACCATCTTTGAAAGACTCGGCGCGCCGATCACCCTGTTGGCGTTCGCGGCGACTATAGCGCTCGCCTTTGTTGCAAGCGCGAAAGCGCAAACGCCGGACGCCGAAATCCCCTATCGTTACGCCTATAATGGCTGGATTACGGTTCCCGTCACCGTCAACGGCCAAGGACCGTACAACTTTATTGTCGATACCGGCGCAACGCTGTCCGTCGTATTTGAAAACCTTGCAACCAAACAGAACTTTCCATTTGTCGATGGAGAGCCGCGCCGCATCCTTGGCCTTATCGAAGCCAACGATTTGCCGCCCAGATATATCGGGCGCATAGAGACCGGCGGACACGCCCTAGACAATGTGGTGAGTGTTGTCATCGCAGATTGGGCGGCCCCGCGCGAAACCCCGCAAGGCGTTCTCGGACTGGACTTTCTGGAACAATACGCCGTCTTTATTGACCCGGTGACGCAGACAATAAAGCTCTATAATGACGGCGCGCCAGACATCGTCGATTCACGAGGCTGGTCAGGGGTTCGCATCGAACCGAAAACCTTCGGCGACGGCGCGCGGCCGCTTCACGTCGTCAATGCGCGCATCCGCAGCAAAACCTTTCCCTTCATTCTCGATCTCGGCGCATCGGGAACCATTATCAACTATCCCGCCCTGCGCTCGATGCTGACGACCCGGCGCGTGTCGGTGCGCAGCGCCGGCACAGCGTCGCGCAACCCAAAAGTGCAGGATCTGTTCGGCAATGAGCGGCAATCCCGGCTGGTTCGTATACAGAGAATAAAAATCGGGCGCACAACCTGGCGCAACAAGATTGTCAGCGTATACAATTCCGATGTCTTTGATGAGTTGGGATTGGCCGAGCAGCCATACGGCCTTTTGGGCGCAGACATGTTTCGATACCGGCGCATTGTCATAGATTTCAAAAACGACACGCTTCACATCGGCCGGGAAATCCCGGGCGCGCCGCAACCGATCAATTAGCGGCGCTAAGTATTTCATTTAACGAGGGTGGATCATGAAAAAGAGCCTATTCGCGGCAAGCGCCGCAGCGATTGCGTTTTCCTTTGCTGTAGCGCAAGCCGCCGACATCGCTGTCATTCATGCGGGCCGATTGCTCGCCGTGCCCGGCGGCGGCGTGACAGCGGAGCAAACGATTGTCGCACGCGATGGCGTTATCGAATCGATTACGCCCGGCTACGGAGCTGGCCCGGAC
>CAMYNO010000154.1 GCA_947259815.1 uncultured Parvularculaceae bacterium | reverse complement strand
GCCGCTAATTTCCGTTCGCACCTTTTGCCAGCGCTTGGGCACGTAATCCGCAAGGCGCGGGTCGCCGCCGAGCTTTTCAAGCTGCAATGCATAATCATGCGGCTCATCCACCAGAGCCGATACCGTCACCGCGCCGGCGACACGGTCGGGGAAATCAAGCGCCGCCTTGATCGCCAGTTCCGCGCCATAGGATACGCCAAGAGTGATAATCTTTTTGTCCCGCAGGAATGGCCTGATCGCGGCGATTTGATCGTCAAAGCTGGGATAAGCGCGCAGATGATCCTTGCCGAAGCCAGGCCGCGCGATCAGCACGATCTCTACGCCGTTCGGCGCCGTATTCAGAAACCGCCGATAGAGATACCGATTGGCGGGCGTCCCGTGGAAGACGACAAGCCGCCAGTCGCCCGCATCCGGCGCAATCGTCGCCTGCGTTTCCACCGGTTCATTGAGCGGCGCCCAATAGTCGATCTCGTGAACGGCGCGTGTCACCCCCACCACTCATCCGGCTTGGCGTCAAAGCCCGCCGCCTGTTCCAGCGCATACATACCCTTGAACATGGTTTCCTCGTCAAAAGGCTTGGCAAGCAATTGCAGGCCGAGGGGAAGGCCGTCCTTGTCCAGTCCCGCCGGGACCGATGCGCCGGGCAGCCCGGCGAGGTTCGCCGTCACGGTAAAGACGTCGTTCAGATACATCTGCACCGGATCGTTCATCTTTGCGCCGAGTTCAAACGCCGCCGACGGCGCCGAGGGCGTCAGGATCAGATCGACCTTGCCGAAGGCGTCCGTAAACTCATCGAAAATCCGTTTACGTACTTTCTGGGCGCGCAGGTAATACGCATCATAATACCCCGCCGACAGGACGTAAGTGCCGATAAGGATGCGGCGCTTGACCTCGTCGCCGAACCCTTCGGCGCGGGTGTTTTCATACATCGACAGAATATCGGTGTAATCCTTCGCGCGATGGCCGAATTTCACGCCGTCATAGCGGGCCAGATTGGACGAGGCTTCAGCCGGCGCGACGATATAATAGACGGGCAGCGCATATTTCGTCATCGGTAGGGAGATATCGACAATCTCGCAGCCGGCGTCCTTCATCCATTCAATGCCGGACTGCCAGAGCGTTTCGATCTCCGCCGGCATGCCGTCAATGCGGTATTCTTTCGGCACGCCGATCCTGAGGCCCTTGACCGACTGGCCCAGCGAAGCCTCATAGTCCGGGACCGGACGGTTGACCGATGTTGAATCCTTCTCGTCATGGCCAGCCATGGATTTCAGCATGACCGCCGCGTCGCGCACATCGCGGGTCAACGGCCCCGCCTGATCGAGCGACGAGGCAAAGGCGACAATCCCCCAACGCGAAACGCGCCCATAGGTAGGCTTGACCCCGACCGTCCCGGTGAGCGAGGCCGGCTGGCGGATCGAGCCGCCGGTATCCGTCGCCGTCGCCGCGGCGCAAAGCTTTGCCGCCACAGACGCGGACGAACCGCCGGAAGACCCGCCCGGCGTCAGTTTCGCGTCACTGCCATTCGCCCGCCAGGGATTAACGACAGGACCGTAATAGCTTGTCTCGTTGGACGAGCCCATGGCGAACTCGTCGAGGTTGAGTTTGCCAAGGCATACCGCACCGTCGCGCCAGAGCTGGCTCGTGACGGTGGACTCATATTTCGGATGGAAGCCGTCAAGAATATGCGAGCCCGCGGTGGTAAGGGTTTCCTCCGTACAGAAAAGATCCTTGATGCCGAGCGACACGCCTTCAAGCGGGCCGCCCTCGCCTTTCGCAAGTTTCGCATCGGAAGCTTTGGCGCTTGCGCGCGCCTTGTCGGCAGTAACGGTGATGAAGGCGTTCAGATCGCCGGCATTTTCGATGCATGCAAGATATGCGTCCGTCGCTTCCAGCGAAGTCAGCTCTTTCGCCTTTAGCGCGTCACGCAGCTGGGCGAGCGTGAGGTCTGTCGGATTGGCCACGCTCTACTCCACCACTTTCGGGACGACGAAGAAATTATCCTCCGACTTCGGCGCGTTGGCGGTGACGTTTTCCGCCTGTCCGCCGCCGGTCGGGCCTGCCTGTAGGGTGTCCTCGCGCATGGGGAGTTCCATATCGACAGTTGAGGCCATGGCCTCGACCCCGTCGATATCGACTTCGTTCAACTGCTCGATCCAGCCGAGAATACCGGAAATTTCCGCCGCCAAGGGTTCAAGGCGCTCTTCGGGCTCCGCGATGCGGGCGAGCCGCGCGACCTTGCGCACCGTATCTTTGTCTATGCTCATGCAAGCCTTCCTGTCTGGCGCGACGGCGTATCAACCGCCGCCAGCGGGCGCAAGAGGCGGTCTTGCGGGGCCGTTGCGGATACAACCGGCGCCGGGAACGTGAGAACGGCATGCGTCATGGCGCATGAGGGTACGAGGCTTTCGTTACCGGCAAAAGCTGGCCTTGACCGGATGTGCTATGTTCAGCCCATGAGTCAGGAATTCTTAAAGGAAGCCGCAGCCTTCGCCGATGCGGGCGCGCTTTTCGGCCTCGATCTCGGAGAAAAGACCATTGGCGTTGCGGTTTGTGATCCGGCGCGACGGGTCGCAACGCCTGTGGAAACAATCCGCCGGACCAAGTTCACCGCAGACGCGACCCAGCTCGCCGCCCTCGCCGCCGAGCGCGGCGTCGTCGGCCTGATTATGGGACTGCCGCTCAATATGGACGGTTCGGAAGGGCCGAGCGCCCAGCGCGCACGCGCCTTTGCCCGCAACCTGCCGAAGATCCTCGACCTGCCCGTCGCATTCTGGGATGAACGCCTGTCGAGCGCGGCGATGGAACGCGAGCTTATCGCCATCGACACGAAGCGAAAGAAACGCGCGGAGAAGATCGACGAATCAGCCGCCGCCTTTATACTGCAAGGCGCAATTGACCGCCTGCGGGGACAAGAACAATGAAAGCTCAGACACTGCGTCACCTCATCATCGCGCTTTTGATGCTGACCGGCATTTTCCACCTTGCCGTTGCAATGCTCGGCGCCGAGGGCCGCGCCCTCCCGCTCACCATATTCGGCTTCATCTTTCTCGGGCTCAGCTTCTATGTTCGCGCCGACGTAAAAGACGGATCGAAAAACAACAGCCGCAACGCCATCGTCGCCACAATCATCGCCTGCACAGCCGGGCTCGGTATCGGCGGGACGAGTTACGCGCAAGCCGGCGGCTCGGCGGCGCTGCCAATCATGTTCCTGATCGACATTGTCATTATCGCGGCCGGCGCCTGGTGGCTCATGAAAACCGGAAAAAAAGCGTAATGCGCCATTGCCGCGCAAAGCGCGCGGACTTATAGAGCGCGACGGCCCATGAGCATCAGACCGACAGCGCCGGAAGACTCCTTCGCCGCAAGGCGGCTGATCTCAATTGATGATCTTTCAGACGCCGACATAACCTATGTTCTCGATCTGGCGGATCATTATGCGGGTTTCCTGCGCCGCTCGCAGCCGGCGCCGCAACGCCTCGCCGGCGTCACGCAGATCAATCTCTTTTTCGAAGATTCAACCCGCACGAATCTTTCGTTCGATCTGGCGGGCAAAAAGCTCGGCGCCGACGTTATCAATGTGCCGGTCGCCGCATCCTCGGTGCACAAGGGCGAGAGCCTTGTCGATACGGCCCAGACCATGGCGGCGATGGGCGCGCGGGTCATGATCGTGCGCGCGAAAGAGGAAAGCCTCCACTACACCCTAGACGATGTTTTGCCCTGCATGATCGTTAATGGCGGTGCCGGCACGCGCGAACATCCGACCCAGGCGCTGCTCGATGCGGCGACGATCCGATCGGAATTCGAAACGCTGGAAGGGCTCGTCGTCGCAATTTGCGGCGACGTCAAACATTCGCGCGTCGCCGCCTCGGATGCGCGCCTGTTCCAGCGCCTCGGGGCCGAAGTGCGCTTTGTCGGGCCGGCGCATCTCATGCCGCAAGACGATCAGTTTACGGACATTGCCCGCGCCGACAATCTAAAGGACGGTCTTGGCGGCGCCGATATCGCCATGGGCCTTAGAATGCAGTTCGAGCGCATGGGCGATGACGGGGCGGAAGCCGCGCGCGGCTATTATCAGGAATTCGGCCTTACCCATGAGACTATCAAACTCGCCAAGCCCGGCGCGCGTGTCATGCATCCCGGCCCGATGAATCGCGGCGTTGAGATTGACGGCGCCCTCGCCGACGACCGGGAATTGTCGCTGGTGTTGCGGCAGGTTTTCTATGGCGTGCCAACGCGCATGGCCTGCCTCGATGCGCTGCTGACGAGAGGCGAGTGATGGAAATTATCGCCCCTCTCATTCTTGGTTACCTCCTCGGCTCTGTTCCTTTTGGCCTTGTCATCACCAATGCGGCCGGTCTCGGCGATATCCGCCAGATCGGATCGGGCAATATCGGCGCAACCAATGTCCTGCGCACGGGCCGCAAGGATCTGGCGCTGGCGACGCTTCTGCTCGATGGCGGCAAGGGCGCTATTGCCGTTGCGATTGCCTGTCTTGCGGGCTGGCGGCCTGAGATCGCCGGCGCGGCGGCTTTCCTCGGTCACTGCTTTCCGATCTGGCTGCGCTTCAAGGGCGGCAAGGGCGTTGCAACATTCATGGGGACGCTCTTCGCGCTGCATTGGCCGGCGGGCTTGTTCGCCGGCGCAACCTGGCTCGCGATTGCGCGCGTTTCGAAATATTCATCGCTCTCCGCGCTGACCGCCGCCGCGGCGGCGCCGCTTGTATTCTTCACCATGGGTCAAGTCGCATTCGCCATCACGCCAATATCGCCCGGCTGCTCGCTGGCGCCGAACCGAAAATCGGCGCTGATAAAACGGACGCGGCCAATGCCGGCTCTTAACGCGCAAGAGCGCATTGACTGGCTGCAATTAATCCGCACCCCCAATATCGGTCCGATCACCTTCCACCAACTTGTCGGACGGCATGGTTCGGCTGCGGCGGCGCTTGCCGCCCTCCCCGAACTCTCGACTAAGGCGGGGCGTCGCCGGCCATTGATCGCCGCCGACCGCAATGCGGCGGAAGCAGAACTCGCCGCCGCTGACAAAAGCGGCGTGCGCATCATCGCCTCCTGTGAAGACGCCTACCCGGCCCTGTTGCGCGAGATTGCCGATCCGCCGCCGCTGATATTCCTGCGCGGCCACAGCGCCCTGTTTGAAAAACCCGCCATCGCGATTATCGGCGCCCGCAACGCGTCAGGCGTCGGCCGCAAAATGGCGCGCAGCCTCGCCGCAGATCTTGGCGAAGCGGGCATTATAGTTGTCTCCGGCCTTGCCCGGGGCATAGACGGCGCCGCGCACGCCGCCGCCCTTTCAAGCGGCACCGTCGCCGTCGTCGCCGGCGGCGTCGATGTTATCTATCCTCCCGAACACGATCAGTTGACGGAGGAAATTGCCAAAGCCGGCGCGGTCATGTCCGAATGCCCCATGGGCCAGCAGCCGACGGCGCGTGATTTTCCCAAGCGTAACCGGCTGATCTCCGGCCTCTCGCGCGGCGTTGTCGTGGTCGAGGCGGCGGCGCGATCGGGTACGCTGATCACGGCCCGTTTCGCTCTGGAGCAAGGGCGGGAAGTTTTCGCCGTGCCGGGATCGCCGCTCGATCCGCGTTGTCAGGGCGCAAACCGCCTTTTGCGCGACGGCGCAACACTGGTCGAAACCGCGCAGGACATTCTCACCGTTCTCGCCGAGCAGGATCGCGGCGCATGGGAAGACCGTCGCGACCTCTTCGACTGGATCGTCGCGGAGCATCATGACGCCGGCGAGCCCGATCCCGTGGCGCTGGCCGCCCTGCGCCGGGAAATTCTGGAAATACTGAGTTTCACGCCGCAGCATCGCGATGAGATTTTCCGCGAGATTGATGCGCCGGCCGGCCTCTTCGCCGACGCTATGCTCGAACTGGTGCTGACCGGCGCCGCCGCGGAGCACACAGGCGGGCGGTTTTCCCTCGCGACGGATGGGGAATAGTCCAAACCGGCAAACCCGATCTCGCGGTGGAGCGGCCGAACGCTCTTAACATCGCCAATATGTAATACCCGGCACACGCCTGATTTTTGGCGGTTTTTGCCTATCCGTGCCCCTCTTCTGGAAAGTGATGGCGCCCGGAGCGGTTGACAGAAGCGCCGGGGCTCACGCATTACCGCGCGCCAAATCAAGGGCTAAGGTGCGCATTTCATGCAAGTCGTCGTTGTCGAGTCCCCCTCCAAGGCGAAAACCATCAACAAGTATCTGGGATCAGGCTTCACGGTTCTGGCGTCCTACGGGCATATTCGCGACTTGCCTTCGAAGGACGGATCGGTCGACCCGGAAAACGATTTCAAAATGATCTGGGAACTCGATGCGGGTTCAAAAAAGCGGGTCAATGAAATTGCCGCCGCCGTCAAAGGCGCCGAACGGCTGGTCCTCGCCACCGACCCCGATCGCGAAGGCGAAGCGATTTCCTGGCATCTGGTTGAAGCGCTGACGGACAAGAAGGCCCTGAAGGACGTGCGCATCGACCGCGTCGCCTTCAACGCCATCACCAAGGCGGCCGTGCAGGAAGCGATGGCCCATCCGCGCCAGATCGATGCGGACCTAGTGGACGCTTATCTTGCGCGCCGCGCCCTCGACTATCTTGTGGGCTTTACCCTATCGCCAGTGCTGTGGCGCAAGCTCCCCGGATCGCGTTCAGCTGGGCGGGTACAGTCTGTGGCCCTGCGCCTGATCTGTCAGCGCGAACTCGAAATCGAGACGTTCATTCCGCAGGAATACTGGAGCGTCGCGGCGCAGGCGACATCAGGGGGCTCGGCCCCGTTCGAAGCGCGGCTTGTCATCCACGAAGGCGAAAAACTCAAAAAATTCTCACTGCCCGATGAAACCACCGCCATGGCGGCCAAGGCGGCGGTAGACGCTGCATCCTTCACCGTCTCGTCGGTCGAGGCGAAGCCGGCGAAGCGCAATCCGCCGCCGCCCTTCACGACATCGACCCTGCAGCAGGAGGCAGCGCGCAAGCTCGGCTTTAACGCCCAGCGCACCATGCGCACCGCCCAGCGCCTTTACGAAGGGATCGACATTGGCGGCGAGACCACCGGCCTCATCACCTATATGCGGACCGATGGCGTCGATATGGCGCCGGAAGCGATCAGCGACGCCCGCAGGGCCGTGGGTTCCCAGTTTGGCGACAGCTACGTTCCGGAAAAACCGCGCGTTTACAAATCCAAAGCGAAGAATGCGCAGGAAGCGCACGAATGTATTCGCCCGACCTCCTTTACTCGTTCGCCGGACAAAATGCGCAAGCTGCCGGAGGATGAATTCCGGCTTTATGAGCTGATCTGGAAACGCGCCACCGCGTCCCAGATGGCGCAGGCGCAGCTTGAAAACACCACTATCGATTTATCGTCGGCGGACAAGAAAACAGGTTTGCGCGCAACCGGTTCGGTCATCTTGTTTGACGGCTTCCTGAAGCTTTACGAGGAAGGCCGTGACGACAGCGACAGCGAGGATGGCGACGGCGTCCTGCCCAAGCTCACAGTCGGCGAAGCCGCCACCGCATCGGATGTCAAAGCCGACCAGCATTTCACCCAGCCGCCGCCGCGTTTTTCCGAAGCGAGCCTGGTCAAGAAACTTGAAGAACTCGGCATCGGGCGCCCGTCCACCTACGCCTCGATCCTCTCGGTGCTACGCGATCGCGGCTATGTCACCATGGACAAGAACCGGTTCATCCCGGATTCGAAGGGCCGGATCGTTACCGCATTTCTGGAAAATTATTTCCGCAAATATGTGGAATATGATTTCACCGCCGACCTTGAAGAAACCCTCGACGAAATCTCCGCCGGCGAAGCGGACTGGAAAGCGTTCCTGCGCAACTTCTGGTCGGAGTTTCACGCCGCCGTCGAGGACACGGGCGAGTTGCGCATTTCCGAAGTTCTCGATGCGTTAAACGAGTCCCTTGGCCCGCTGATCTTCCCGAAGAAAGAGGATGGCTCGGACCCGCGCGCCTGCCCCACCTGCAAAGAGGAAGGCCGGGAGAACGGACAGCTTTCGTTAAAGACCGGCCGCTATGGCGCCTTTATCGGCTGCGTAAACTACCCCGAATGCAATTACACGCGCCAGCTTACAGCGTTGGGCGAAGGCGCTGACGGCGGCGAAAGCGCCGACAAGCTGCTCGGCGTCGATCCGGATACGAATATCGACGTCTGGCTCAAGATTGGCCGCTTTGGCCCCTACATCCAGCTCGGCGAGCAGGAAAAAGGGTCGAAGGAAAAACCGAAACGGTCAAGCATCCCGAAAGGCTGGGACGTGGCGAGCGTCGATCTTGAAAAAGCATTGATGCTTCTTTCATTGCCGCGTGAGGTTGGCCCCCATCCCGAAGACGGCGAGATGATCGAGGCCGGTCTTGGCCGCTACGGCCCTTTCGTCAAGCACGGCAAAACCTACGCGAACCTGCCTACCGTCGAAGAAGTTTTCGAAGTCGGTCTCAACCGCGCCGTGACGCTGATCGCTGAGAAAAAAGCGAACCCGCGCGGGCGCCGACAGCAAAAAGCGCTGAAGGAACTCGGCGCCCATCCCGACACCGGCGAAGCCGTTAATGTTCTCGAAGGCCGGTACGGGCCTTACGTTAAACATGAAAAAACCAACGCTACGATTCCCAACGGCATTGAGCCGCAGGACGTAACGCTGGAACAGGCGCTGGAGTGGATCGCCGAGCGCGAAATGAAAGGTCCGCGCAAGAAAAAAGCAACCAAGAAGAAGGCTGCAAAAAAGAAAACCGCCAAAAAGAAGGCGACGAAAAAAACGGCGAAGAAAGCAGCTGACGCGGAATAGCGGGTCGGCCGCAAGGCCAAAGCCATTGTAATTTCGGCGCAATAATCACACTGCGCGCATTGCGAAAAATGTCATCGCAATGTCGCAAGACTATCTTTCATCCGTCATTTAACGAGCGTAACGCGCGCATTGCCCACTGCCGCCGCACGCTGGCGCAGGCCAGCGTGTCCCTCATTGAGGAGTCGCTTATGTTCCGCCTATTCACGCCCGCCGTCTTCCTTTTTGCCCCCGCAGCACTCGCTGCTGACGAAACGCCTGCTGACTTTTCCGAAGTTTCTGACGACATTGTCGCCGTCGCTGAGAATGCAGCGCCCGGCATAGAATTCAAGAATGTAAATATCGAAACCGAAAACGGCGTCGACATTTATGAATTTCAGGGCGTCGGCCCTGATGGAAAACATATCGAGATCGACGTTACCGAATTCGCCGTTCTTGAAGAAGTTGAGATCGAGATTGATCTGTCCGAAGCGCCGGACGCTGTTAAAAAAGCGCTCGCCGAAACTGCGCCCGGCTTTGAGCCGCGCTATTCTGAATTCTCTGTCCGCGAAAGCGGACAATATGTCTACGAATTCGAAGGCG
>CAMYNO010000153.1 GCA_947259815.1 uncultured Parvularculaceae bacterium | reverse complement strand
GGGCGCGATCTACAATTCGGACTTCCTGAACGGGCTCAGCGTCGAGGACGCCAAACAGAAGGTCGGCGAGCGCCTGGAGGAACTGGGCGACGGCGAGCCGACCACTGTCTTCCGCCTGCGCGACTGGGGCGTCTCGCGCCAGCGCTTCTGGGGATGCCCGATCCCGGCGATCCATTGCGAAAAATGCGGCGCCGTGCCGGTTCCGGCGAAAGACCTGCCTGTCGAATTGCCCGAGATTGCAGCGGAGGAATTTAAAAAACCCGGCAACCCCCTCGACCGCGCTGTCGCCGATGACTGGCGCAATGTTGCCTGCCCTGAATGCGGGAGCGATGCGCGGCGCGAAACCGACACCATGGACACTTTTGTCGATAGCTCATGGTATTTCGCCCGCTTCGCCGCGCCGAGCGAGACCGCGCCGGTGGCGGAAAAAGACGCCGACTACTGGCTGCCCGTCAATCAGTATATTGGCGGCATCGAGCATGCGATCCTGCATTTGCTTTACGCCCGCTGGTTCTGCCGCGCCATGTCCGTATGCGGCTATCTATCCGTAGACGAACCATTCGAGAACCTCTTCACGCAAGGAATGGTGGTGCATGAGACTTATCGTGACCATAAAGGGCGCTGGTACTTGCCAGAATGGATTAATGCACATGAGCTGGTTGACCAAGAATATGAAAAACAAATGGAACGTGAGGGTTTTTTTGGCGTATCCCAAGCCATTAGCTCTGCACTAAATGAAGCGAACGAAGAATTCCGAGTTGCTTACGAAGCTCAAACAACCTCATTGAAAAAGCATCTTTGCGCTACGCACATTGGATCGGAATTTAAGGAACAAACTGTTCCAATCCTCGTCGGCGCCATCGAAAAGATGTCGAAGTCGAAAAAGAATGTCGTCTCGCCCGACGATATCGCCGACACTTATGGGGCCGACGCCGCGCGCTGGTTCATGCTTTCGGATTCTCCCCCCGAACGCGATGTCGAGTGGACGGACTCCGGTGTCGAGGGCGCCTGGCGCCTTGTCGGGCGCGTCTGGGATGCGATCGAGCCGGCGAAAGACGCACTGAAAGCCCATGATCTTTCAGCCCCGCCGGCGCAAATCGACGAGGCGGGCGCCGGGCTGCGCCGCGTCACCCATGCGGCAATCGCCGGGGTGACAGACGACATTGAGCATTTCCGCTTCAACAAGGCGATTGCGCGCATTTATGAGTTTCTGAACGCCCTGAAAAAAACGCCGCCCATGAAGCGGGCGGACGGAGAGCCGGCAAACGCCGTGCGCGCCGAAGCCTTTGCCCAGGCCGAGGCCCTTGGCGTGCTGACGCGGCTTGTTGCGCCGTTTGTCCCGCATCTGGCCGAGGAATGCTGGGAAATGCTGGGGGGCGAGGGGCTTGTCTGTGATGCGCCCTGGCCAAAGGCCGACCCGGCGCTCCTGAAAAAAGACACGCTCATCCTGCCGGTGCAGGTCAATGGCAAGAAACGCGACGATCTGGAGATCGCCGCCGACGCCGCCAAGGAAGACGTTGAAAAAGCGGCCTTGTCCCTTGAGGCCGTTCAACGCCATATTGACGGCAAGACAGTGCGCAAGGTGGTCGTGGTGCCGGGGCGCATCGTCAATATCGTGGCGAACTAAGGCGGGATAGGTATGACGGCGGCAATTGAGAAACTTTCAAAATTTGCCGCGCTGGCGGTTAGTGTGCTGACGATCTCGGCCTGCGGCTTCCGGCCGATCTATGCAACGCCCGACGGCGCCATCGCGCCGATCAACAAACAGATCGCCATCGGGCCGATCACTGCACCGGAGGAAGTCCACCTTTATATTTCCGATGCTTTGCGCGACCGTATCGTCATGCGCGCGGACACCGCGCCGAAATATGAACTGACGGTGATTGCATCGGAAGCCGCGCAACGCCTCGCGGTTCAGATCGACGCCACCGTCACCCGTTACAACTACCGCCTTACCGGCCTTTATCTTCTGCGCGATCTTGAAACGCAGAAAGTACACGAGGGTAAAGCGCAGGCGATTACCTCCTACAACATCGTCAGCTCGCAATATTCCACCCTGTTTGCCGAACGGACCGCGCGGGAAAAAGCGGCCCGCCTTCTCGCCGAGGAAATCGAACGGGATATTCTCCTGCGCTTGGCCGACCCGACCGACACGCCGACCGCGCGTGAGAATATCGATTTCGATGACCCCGCCACGATCGAGGAGATCGGCGAGCCGCAGGATTCTTTCGAAAGCGGCGACCAGCCGTTTCTCATCGATGAATCCCGCCGCACTGAGGATCCTTCGTGACGGCGCTGAAAGGCCGCGCGATCAAGGCGTTTCTGGCGAAACCCGGCCCCGAAATTGCGGCCATACTTTTATACGGGCCCGACGCCGGCCTGGTGCGCGAACGCGCCGGAGCGCTGGCGCGCCGCGTCGTCGACGACCTCAATGATCCATTCAACGCCATCGAACTGACCGACGGCGATCTGAAGGACGAGCCGGGAAGGCTCGCCGATGAGATCTCCGCGCTTTCCTTCGCCGGCGGCGAGCGTGTTGTCCGACTGCGCACGACCGGCGAGGCCAGCACGAAATCCGCCGAGACCCTTGTGACCGGCCTCGATGGCGGCGCCGTCAAGGCGAACGGGCTGGTGGTCATTGAGGCGGGCGATCTCTCGCCCCGTTCCGGCCTGCGCAAACTGTTTGAAAAAGCAAAGCGGGGGGCGGCGCTTCCCTGTTACGCTGATGCGCCGGCGGACGTCCGCGAGCTGGCGAAGGATCTGGCGGCGGCGGAAGGGCTGACCATCGACAAGGATGCGCTCGATCTTCTGGCGGCCATGCTGGGCGACGATCATGGCCTGACCCGTACCGAAATCGACAAGCTGATCCTGTTCAAGGGTCCGAAATCGGTGCGCGAGGGGCCGGGGACAATCACGGTTGAGGATGTGCGCGCATCGCTGGCTGACGGGCCGGGCGAGGCGCTGGACGAGGCGACTTCCGCGGCGCTGGACGGCGCGCCGCGGGCGCTTTCGGCGGCGCTTTACAAGGCGGAATCCGCCGGGGCGAGCCCCATTGGCCTGCTGCGCGGATTGCAGCGGCAGGTCTCGCGGGTCCGGACCGCAAAGTCCCATATGGACGATGGCGAGAGCGCCGCATCCGCCATGAAAAAACTGCGCCCGCCGGTTTTCTTTGCCGAGCAGCGCGCCTTTGAGGATCGCCTGCGCAAATGGCCGGCGCGGCGCCTGGCGCTCGCCGCGCGCATGTTGATCGACGCGGAACTCGAGGCGAAAACCACCGGCGCGCCGCAGCGCGAAATCATCGAGCGGGCCGCCCTGCGCCTTTCCATGATGGCGCGTGGCTGAGTAG
>CAMYNO010000152.1 GCA_947259815.1 uncultured Parvularculaceae bacterium | reverse complement strand
TTACACGCCGCGAATCACTGCTGTAAATTGGCCGGCTCAACGCACCGGGAATAAAACCCGGGCGTTATTCCTCAATGCGGCGCCTGACAACCGAGGATCCGTCATTAATCTCCGGTCCGGGATAGAGAATGACACTGGCGCCATCGGATACCCCGTTTTCAATTGCCGCCTGCAGCCCGTTATTGCGCAAAACATCGACCGGCGTTAACCGCGCCCGGCCATCATCAACCACAAACACCGCCCAACGGGCGCCATCCCGAAATAACGCCGATGATGGAATTGTGAGGGCTTCATTGTCCTCCCAGACCACAATGCGCGCCTCGACCCGGTAGCCGTGGCCCAGACGGTCGCGCTCTGTGCGCGGATTTCTAAAATGCACAATCGCATTGACACGCTGCTCTTCTACGCCGAGGGCGGAAAACTTTGTGAAGCCCCACGGCTCCACGCGCGAAACGATTCCTTCCAGCGGCGCCTCGCCACCCCATTTGTCAATAATCACCCGGTTGCCGGGTTTGACCTGGACCGCATCGGTGGAAAGCATCTCAACGACGACTTCCAGATCGTTCGACACGTTGCCGATTTCAACGATTGGCGCGCCAGCCTGAAGCGTTATTTCACTGCGCTGAATGACGCGGAGCACCTGCCCTGAAACCGGGGCCGTTATCGGCACAAAGTTCTGCATCTCAACGTCGATATCGCCTTCCGGCAATTGCGTCAGCGGCGGCGTTTCCGAATAGCTGATGAGTTGCGCGCGGGCGCGGGCCAGCTCCGCCTCGCGCATCGATATGCCGGACTTGGCGGACTCAACGGCGGCTCTGGCGGTGCGCAACGCCTGCGCCGCCTGATCGGCTTGCTCCTGCGTCGCCGCTAGCGGGGCAAGCTCGCTGTAACGGTCGAACTGCTTTTGCGCGAGATCCTGGTTTGCCAGCGCCGCGTTCAATTCCGACCGCGCTAGGCGAACGGCCGCCAGCGCCGCATCAACCGAGGCTTCGGCCTGCTCGCGTGAGCGAAAGTCCAGAGACGACGGTGGCGTCGGGAGCAGATTGGCGATAATTGTCTCACCGCCGGCCACCACATCACCGGCCTCAACTTCGACGCGCATGAGTCGCCCGGCAATCGGGGCGGAAACCAGATACGCATCATGAACCCGCGTTTTCGCTTCTTCATCGATGGTGACGATCATCGGCGCAATTTCCGCCGTACCGATGTCGACTTTCATTGGCTGCGGCCAGAACGAATATACCAGCGCCAGAAAAATAACACCGACGACGGCCAAAACGATCCGGTTTCGCGAGTTCTTACGGTCCATTGTTACTCTCTGCTTTTCAGGCATTCGACAAGGCTCAGTTTGTCTACATCCCGGCTCACAAGCCAGCCCGAAACACAGGCCGCCGCCAGCACCGCCAATGCGGCGGTCGCATAACTTGTACGCGAGTAATAGACAGGGATTTGATAAAGTTCGGTACTAAAACCGGCGGATATTGCTATCGCCAAAAACTGTCCAAGAAAAATTCCAACGGGAAGCGCAAGAAGGGAAATGATCGCAATCTCGCCCAGTAACACAAAACTCGCCTCGCCTCTTGTGAACCCGATAACCCGCAGCGAGGCGAGATCGCGCTCACGTTCCGCGAATGCAATCCGCGCACTGTTATAAACTATGCCGAAAGTAATCACGCCAGCGATGGCCGCCATAACAAATCGCATACCGCCAGCGCCTTCATTCATCACCTTTACCAGCGCCTCTCTTTCAGCTTCCTTGCGGCTGACGCCAGCGACGGCGGGCATATTCTTGATCGCTTTGTAAATTGAGTCTCTTTTTGAGCTGTCGATACGCAAATAGGCGCCGCTCACACGATACGGCTCTTTCATGGCCCGGTTCAAGGCGCCCAACTCAATGTAAGCCGGCGCGCCGATCAGCGTTTCAGCGATACTGGCGACCGGCAATTCGAGTACAGGACGACGTCCGTTTCGAACTTCGACAGTCAACATGTCGCCCGGCTCAATGCCGAGTTTGTCCGAAAGCGCCTTCGCAAGGATGATACCATCGCCGCGCATCATGATTTGCGAGCGGTCCGTCGCCATCGCGCGATTAAGGCGAGGTTCGACAATAAGCCCGCTAAGCCCGCCACGATGTTTTTGCCGGCCATGGCGAAGGATTGCCGGTACGCTTCTGAACGGCTCCACCTCACTAACGCCCGGAATTCTTTTCAGCTCAAAAAGCGTCTTGTCCGCTAAGGGCTCAATAAAAGAAACCGTGACGTCACCGCGATTGATGACGGAAAAATTGATGTCGACGATCTCATCGAAACTGGCAAGCACCGTTAACATTGAAATCGAAAGCGCCATGCCGGCGCCGATCCCGATTGTCGCCACGGCCGCCCGCCAGGGTTGGCGTATGAAGCGGCGCAAAACCATACGGCTCGGCTGATCAAGAAAACGTTTGAAGGCGTCACTGAACGCAATCGATTTGCTGAAATCCGCCGGCGCGGGCGGGCGCATTGCAACAGCGGGCGTCAACGCAAAAACCTGCCGCAGCACAAGGATGCCGCCAATCGTCGCCGAGAAAATACTGACGGCCAGTCCGACGGCGAATGCTGTCGGGTCAACACTGAAAACCAGAAACGGAAATTTGTAATAGATAAGATAAAGCTCAACCATGCCGCGTCCGCTCAACACGCCAAAGATACACCCAAGCGCCGCGCCCGCGACCGCGATGACCAGCGTAAACTTGAAGTAATGCAAGCTGACTTCCGCGCCCGAATACCCAAACGCCTTCAGCAACCCGATCTGTTCACGCTCGGACTGCACGATCCGCGATATGACGATGTAAAGCAGGAAAGCAGCGACAAACAAAAATACCGAGGGCACGGTGCGCGCGGAAATCCTGAGGCCGGATATTTCCTCTGACACAAAACGGTTCGATAGCTGGTCCTCAAGACCATATGCGCCCACCCCGCCGTAAGGTTCCAGCAATCGATCGACCTGATCTATGACCGACAAAATATCGCCGTTACGGCCAATCTGAACAAGCGCCTCGTTAAACGCGCCGTCGAGATCGAAAGCAGCGCCCAGCGCCTCGCGGCTCATCCAGAAGACAGCAAAACTTCGATCATCGGGAACAATTTCGCCGGGGGCGACAGCGTATAAAAATTCCGGCGATTGCGCCAGGCCGACAATATCAAACGTTCGGCGCGCGCCATTCATCGTCGCCGACAATTGATCGCCGGGTCCAAGATCGCGCGCATCGGCAAAGGCCTTCAGCAGGATGATCTCATCCTTGCGCGTCGGGTCGAGAGCGCGCCCCTGTGTCAGGTAAATGTCGTTAAGGCGCGCTTCGTGGTAATCCGGCAGTGATGCAACCTGTGCGCGGATCGGCGCCGGCTCATCGTCAAGGTCGATCAAGGCGCCGCCGAAAATGCGGCCCTCCGCGACATTCACGCCGTCGATCTCTGCAATCTCTTTGATGACGTGATCGGGCGCTCTTTTTACCGGTGCGAAGATGTCGGCGAGACGATAACGCTCGTAATAGGCGGTGCGTGTCGCTTCCAGCGAATTGACGAGGCCATCCATCATCACCAGCATCAAAACGCCGAGGGCGATAACAACCGCAATCGCCGTCGCCTGACCTTTTATGCGCCAGAGATCACGGCCGAGCTTTTTATCGAGGCTGCTTACCATTCGATATTTTCCGGCAGAACTTTGGATGTGTTGACGATGTTGTCGCGTATCTGACCGTCGGCAAATTTAATGACGCGATCCGCCATTTGCGCGGTCGCAGCGGCGTGGGTGATAATCATCACCGTCGCCCCGAGCTTTTCATTGACCCCTTTCAAAACGCGCAGGACCGCGCGCCCCGTGTGGCTGTCCAGCGCCCCGGTCGGCTCATCGCAAAACAGCACCTCCGGCTGTTTTGCAATGGCGCGGGCGATGGCGACCCGTTGCTGCTCGCCGCCGGAAAGCTGCGCGGGGAAATGGTCCGCACGATCCGTCAACCCTACGAGTTCAAGCGCTTCACCGGCGTCCATCGGATTATCGGCAATTTCAGTCACCAATTCCACATTCTCGCGCGCCGTCAGGCTCGGCATCAGATTGTAGAACTGGAAGACAAAACCCACATGGCGGCGCCTGTATTGGGTCAGCGCCGCATCGTTCATGGCGGTCAATTCCTCGTCGAGAAACCAGACCTTGCCGTCGGTCACACGGTCGATGCCGCCGAGGATATTGAGCATTGTCGACTTGCCGCTGCCGGACGGACCAAGGACCACAACGATTTCGCCCTGCGGCACCTCCAGATCGACCCCGCGCAGCGCATGGACTGCGGCAGGACCGGAACCGTAAACCTTGGTCACGCCTTCGCTGCGGAAGGCGTGCCTTATCGACGGCGGCGGCGTCATGATTCGTTTTCACGTTTGCGCATTGGCCCGCTTATAGGTCAATACGCAGCGCTCACGCAAAGGCGCTATACCGCAGTCGGGTTTTTTCTCATCAGCGCGCCGCAGCGCTATTAATTATCGCTCTCGGCTTTACCGAAAAACCGGTCGGCGGAGAACAGGATTTGCCCATGCGTTGGCGTTTCACGCAGCCCGCTGATTTTGCCCGAGGGCGCCGTTTCAACGACAAACGCCAGCGGCGGCAAGGCCGGGTTTTTCCAGTCCACCCAATAATGCGCACCGTTAACATGCGTGAGCGCGCCTTTATATCCTGTCTTGCCGAGCGTGATCGTCAGACCATCTTTCGTATTGGAAAGCGTGAACGAGCCGTTCACATTGGCGTACTCTCCCGCCAGGGCCTCATTCGAGACAAGTGCGGGCAATGCAGTTTCTGCGACGGGCGGCTGCGCCTGCGCTATGATCTGGTCCCGCGCCGGCGCCATGCGGCCCAATGCATCGTCTAACGGCAGTCCGATATAGGTATTGGCGATGGCAAAGGATAGCAGCGCCGGAAAAACCAGATTGCCTGCATTTGTCAGGACAACGATCCCGATTTCGTCTTCCGGCGACCACATCATCCATGACGTCATCCCGTCTATGCCGCCGCCATGCAGATAATAGGTCGAGCCATTGTAGACCAGGTGGGCAATCCCGAGACCATAGCCGAGGGCTTTGACACGGCCTGGATCTTCAAGCGCGCCGAGAAGCTGTTTTATATTCTCCATCTCGCCATCGACAAATGCGTGCCGAAATTTCTGGATTTCAGACGACGTCTCCGGCGACATTATCACCGTCTCATCCAGCGAACCGCCATTCATCATCATCTGGACATAGCGGCTCATGTCCCGCGCCGTTGAATTCATCGACCCGGCCGCAGATGCTCCGCGTACAGGATGATAGGGAACGGGCGTCGGCTCGCCATCCACATAGGCGTGTGGTGATGCGGTATTACGGCCCTTCGTAATATCGAGCGTGGTTGACGAACGCCGCATCTTCAGCGGGCGCAGAACATAGTCGTTGATGAGCGTGTGATAGGATTTCCCCGTCGCCGCGCCGCCTGCCGCCCCAGCCACGGCGAACATCGCATTATTATAGGCAAATCTTTCGCGGAACGGCGCCGCCGGTTCGATACTGCCGAGCAGGCGAATAAGTTCGTCTTCCTCAGCCCCCAGCAGATACCATGCGCCAAGCGTCGCCTGTTCCGGTAGGCCGCTCACATGTCCGAGAGCATCCGCAAACGTCAGACGGCTCATGGCGTCATGATCGCGAAGCCGAAAACCGGGAAGATGGTCAATGATAGGATCGTTAAAGTCTATGACGCCTTCGTCGCGAAGCGCACCCAGCATAACCGCCGTAAAGCTTTTTCCATTGGAGCCGATGGCGAAAACCGTGTCTTCATCGACGGGGGTATTGCTCCCCTGCCTTGTCACGCCGTAACCGTTCAAGAGGACTTCCGAGTCCGGCGTTACGATAGCGACCGCAACGCCAGGCACTCGCCATGTCGCCATTGCGTCTTCAATATACTGATCGCGCTCTTCGGAAGATATCGGCTCGGCCTGGGCTGTAGCCGCATAGGCAACGGAACAGGCAATTGCCAAAGAGGCGCCGCATGCGAGTTTTCGCAAAACCCGCGTCATATAAAATGTCATCTACTATCACTCCTTGTCCTGATTTAAGCGCCACAAAGAGGCGCTGCGTTCCCTTCGCCGTCCTGTACCTCGAATGACTGTTGTGCGAACGCCGCCACAGCCAAAGCCTGTTGAATCGCGCCGCTGATCCGTTCCATCAGCAAACCATAGTCTGCGTCCGGCGTTCCATCGAGCGCCGTCATCAGCGAAAACGCAACGCCGCTTTCCGGATCAAGGCCGGAATAACTCATATAACCGTGGATGAACCCGCCATGGCCCAATGTCAGGCGCCCGCCGAATGTCCGCTCCATCACACCGAACCCGTAACGGGGCATTTCCGATACGGATGTATCAGCGGGTTTCGCCATCATGTCCGCAAACCCCACGGCGCCGTGGTTTGACGCCGCGAGAGAGCGTATCCAGACAATCATATCGTCCGCCGTCGAATACAT
>CAMYNO010000151.1 GCA_947259815.1 uncultured Parvularculaceae bacterium | reverse complement strand
CTGGCGCGCTCGAAGACGTGCGGGTCGCAGCGCTTGGTAAAAAAGGCGCGGTGTCGGAGCGCATGAAAACCCTGGGCAAGATGAGCCCGGAAGAGCGCAAGGAAATGGGTCCGGCCCTGAACGGCCTTAAGACCCGCATCGCCGCGGCGATCGAAACAAAGAAAACCGCGCTTGAGGATGCAGCGCTCGATGCGCGCCTTGCGAGCGAAAAGCTGGACGTTACCTTGCCGGTCCGCCCGGAACCGAAAGGCAAAATCCACCCCGTCTCGCAGGTCACGGAAGAAGTCGTCGCGATATTCTCTGCAATGGGCTTTGATGTCGCCGAAGGGCCGGACATCGAGGACGACTTTCACAACTTCACTGCGCTCAATTTTCCGGCGGACCACCCGGCGCGGGAGATACACGACACCTTCTTCTTTGAGCCGAAGGAAGACGGCTCGCGCATGCTGCTTCGCACGCATACCTCGCCAGTGCAGATCCGCACCATGATGACCCAGAAGCCGCCGATCCGGATCATCATCCCCGGACGGACATTCCGCTGCGATTCTGACCAGACCCATACGCCGATGTTCCATCAGGTCGAGGGGCTTGTCATCGACCGCGAAAGCCATATGGGCCATCTGAAAGGAACGCTGGAGGCGTTTGCGAAAACCTTCTTCGAAGTCGACAGCGTCAAGACGCGCTTTCGCCCGCATTTCTTTCCGTTTACGGAGCCTTCGGCGGAGATGGACATCGGTTACGAACGCGTCGGCAATGAAGACGGGCGGGGGGAAATCCGCATCGGGCAGGGTGAAGACTGGATGGAGATATTGGGGTGCGGCATGGTGCATCCCAATGTCCTGATTAATTGCGGCCTCGATCCGGACGAATATCAGGGGTTTGCCTGGGGCATGGGTATCGACCGCCTCGCCATGCTGAAATACGGCATCCCGGATCTGCGCGATTTCTTCGCCGCCGACGCCCGCTGGCTGGAGCATTATGGCTTCGATCCGCTCGATCAACCGAACCTTGCGGTGGGGTTGAGCCGATGAAATTTACCCTTAGCTGGCTGAAAGAACACCTCGAAACCGAAGCGTCGCTCGATGAGATTGTCAAAATGATGGTCGCGGTCGGGCTTGAAGTTGAATCCGTCGATAATCCAGCGGATCGCCTTGCGGCATTCACCATCGGCGAAGTGCTGGCGGCGGAAAAACATCCCGATGCGGACAAACTCAAGGTCTGCAAGGTCGCGACCAAAGACGGCGAGATGCAGATTGTTTGCGGCGCCCCCAATGCGCGTGCGGGGATCAAGGTCGCCTACGCGCCGGTTGGCGCTTATGTGCCCGGCATCGATCTGACACTCAAAAAAGCGAAAATTCGCGGCGTCGAATCGCTGGGCATGATGTGTTCTGTACGCGAGATGGAGCTGGGTGACGATCATGACGGCATCATCGAGGCGCCGGCAAGCGCTCAAGTCGGTGATCCTATTGCCCAATGGCTTGGCGCTGACGATCCGGTGATCGATTTCGAGGTGACGCCCAATCGTCCTGATACGAACGGGGTCGCCGGCGTTGCTCGCGATCTGGCGGCTGCGGGGCTTGGAACGCTTATTACGGCCGCCCCGGAATCCATTAAGGGCCAATTCGAGAGTCCGCAAAAAGTGGACCTGCGCTTTGACGGTGAAACGAAGGATGCATGTCCCTGTTTTGCCGGGCGTTACATCAAGGGCGTTAAAAACGGCCCGTCCCCGCAATGGCTGCAGGACCGGCTACGCGCCATCGGGCTTCGCCCCATCAGCGCCCTCGTCGATATTACCAACTACATCACCTATGACCGTGCACGGCCCCTGCATGTTTACGATGCCGATAAGCTAAAAGGCGTTCTTCATGCGCGTCTTGCGAAAAACGGCGAAACTTTCCTCGCACTGGATGGCAAGGAATACGAAGCTGACGAGACCATGACGGTGATCGCCGACGATAATGGCGCGGAAGGGTTTGGCGGCGTCATCGGCGGCGAAGAAACGGGCTGTACGGAAGAAACGGTAAACGTATTCGTTGAGTGCGCCTATTTCGATCCTCTGCGAACCGCCAAAACAGGGCGCAAAACCGGTCTCGTCACTGATGCGCGCTATCGTTTTGAGCGCGGGGTTGACCCGAATTTCATTGTCCCGGGCATTGAGCTGGCGACGCAGCATATCCTCCAGCTTTGCGGCGGCGAACCAAGCGAAATTGAACTTGCCGGCGAGGTTCCGGCATTTGAAAAAACGGTTCTTTATCCGACGGCTGAGCTTTCGCGGCTGACCGGAATGGATGTCGGTCCCGAACGCCAGGAAGAGATTTTGACCGCGCTTGGATTTGTCGTGCGCAAATCCGATCCCTGGCAGGTCGATGCGCCAAGCTGGCGTCCGGATGTGGAAGGCAAAGCAGATCTCGTTGAGGAGATTGCCCGCATTGTCGGTTTCGACCATCTGCCTACGGCAACGCTGCCCCTTGCGAATGCCGTCGAGACGCCCAAACTGACCCCGGCGCAGGAGCGGCGCGGCCGTGTGCGCCGTGCG
>CAMYNO010000150.1 GCA_947259815.1 uncultured Parvularculaceae bacterium | reverse complement strand
GTCATAGCCTTGCGTCCATTGTTCAATGAACGCCTTGTCCTCCGCCCCCAGATCAAGGACAGCCTTTGCAAGCCCTTTCAATAGAGTGATATCCGCGCCAATCCGGGGCTGAAGATAGGCCGAAGCAATTTCAGTCCCGCCGGCAATTAGCGACGACGGGCTTTTCAGCACGGCGAATTTCACAAGCCCCGGCTCTCGCGCCGGATTGATGATAACGACATCGCCGCCACGGTCCCGGCACGCCTTTAACAGGTGAATAAAACGCGGATGGTTCGACGACGGATTAGCGCCGATAACGAAAACAAGATCGCATTGCTTCAGGTCCGCCAGTTCAACTGTCGCGGTCCCGGCGCCGATCGTTTGCTCAAGCGCAACGCTCGTCGCCTGATGGCAGTAATAGGAGCAATTGGAGACGTTATTGGTGCCGTAAATGCGCGCGAGCAGCTGAAAGAGAAACCCCGCCTCGTTTGACGAGCGCCCCGATGAATAGAAAAACGTTCTGTCGGGATCGGTTTCGCCAAGCCGGCGCGCGGCGATATCCATCGCCTCATCCCAGTCAAGCTGGCGATAATGATCGCTTGTCGCCGCCTTATAGATGGGCGCGCCTAACCGGCCGAGGCGGTCGAACTCGCGCGAATCAAGCTCTTTGAGATCGGCGATGGAGTGTTGAAATATCTCGTCCGGAATGGCCGGCTGCGTATCGGTCGATTGCGCCTGAACGCTTTTGTTGCATACGGACGGAAATTCGCCGAGCTCATTGCGCATACCGCCAAGCTGGCCGCCCATGCCGAGACCGCAGGCTTTGCAGGCGTTCTTAGCGGTCAGCGCTTTGGCGGTTTTCGCAACGCCGATCTTTCGGGCGGTCGCCAAGGTGTACATCACCTTTTTCATGCCGCCGCCGATTTGTTCGCGCGCCATTGCCTTTTCTCCCTGCGCCGACCGTCAACCTACGCAGGCTCGTCATTATGTAAACGGGTAAACGTTTCAAGGTCCGCCGGCGAGTTTATATTCGTGAGTTGCTCTGGATGAAACATAACGCCTTGCGCCTGGCAAAGATCGGCCAGCCGATGCAGGGAAGGGTTTTCTTCGTCGACCTGCGCGAACGCGCGTTGCAGAGAAGACATCCGCCAATAGGCTATTGTCGGGTGTTTTCGCGCACCGTCATCGGCAAATGCGCAGCCATTTGCCGATGCCAGCTTCAAAACCAGATCGTCCGGCAATAGCGGCGCATCGACAGGCGCAGTTATAAAGCCATCGGCGTCCGGCGTATTTCGTTGCAACCAATTGCCGACGCTGAAAAGGGCGGCGGCCGGCCCTTTCGGTCCCGCCGGGTCGTCGGGGATTACCGGCAACCCAGTATCCCGGTCGTCATTGCCGGCAATAACGATGGTTCCCGCCTGTGGCGTAAGGCGGTCTATCAACCGGTCGATCATCCGCCGCCCGCCGACCAGCAGTTCCGCCTTGTCGACGCCATCCATGCGCGTGGACTTTCCACCGGCCAGTATGCAGACGACTGGTTGTGTGACGTTCACTGAGCGCACCATAGCTTAAGCGACAGATCGCAAAACAGGTATCACCTCACGCGCAGGAGGCAAAACACGCAGCCCCGAACGATCCATGAATTGATTGTTTGCGCCAACAGGAACCGGACTGTTTTCGCTGGACGCTATTCCGCTGCGAGCTTGGCGCCCGTTTTCGCCGCGGTCTTTTCATGGCTGGCGATAAACTCGGCGAGCTTGGGCTGAATTTCAGAGCGCCAGCGCGAGCCGTTGAAAACGCCATAATGGCCGACGCCGGGCTGGATATAGTCGATCTTCATTTTCTCCGGAATATTCGCACACAGATCATGAGCAGCCTGTGTCTGGCCGATGCCGGAAATATCGTCCTTTTCGCCCTCGACTGTCATCAGCGCAATGTCGGTAATCGCTTCGGGCTTGATCCGCTCGCCATGGTGCATCGCCTTGCCGTCGGCGAGGGAATGTTCCTGAAAGACTTCGCGAATTGTCTGAAGATAAAATTCCTCCGTCATATCCATGACCGAGAGGTATTCATCGTAAAAGCCGCGGTGTTTGTCTGCGGAATCGCCATCTCCCTCCACCAGATGCTGGAAGTAATCGTAATGGGCGTTCAGATGCCGGTCCGAATTCATGGAGAGGAACGAATAAAGCTGCAGGAAGCCGGGATAAACACGGCGCAGGGCGCCGGCATACGGCGCCGGCACGGTATAAATCATATTGTTTTTAAACCAGTCAAACGAGCGTTCCTGGCTCAACTTGTTCGGCACGGTCGGCGAACGACGCGTGTCTATCGGCGAGCCCATAAGCGTAAAGGATGCGGGACGGTGCGGATCTTCCGCTTCCGCCATAACCGCCGCCGCCGACAACAATGCCGGACCCGGCTGGCACACCGCCATGGCGTGGGCGCGGCCGCTTTCGCATTCAGCGCCAATCACCTGCAGAAAATCGACGATGTAATCAATGTAGTCGTTGAGATCGAAACGGCCGCTGGAAATCTGAACATCGCGCGCATCGATCCAGTCGGTGATATAAACATCATGGCCCGGCAACATCGCCTCGACCGTGCCGCGCAGGAGCGTTGCGTAATGTCCGGAGACCGGCGCGATGATCAAAACCTTCGGGTCCGGCGCCGCGCCGGTTTTTGCTTTCTTTAATTTCGCCTCGTCGCGCTTGAACCGAACGAGTTTGCAAAAGGCGCGCTCGGCGACGGTCTCAATTTCAATCGGGACGTCCGCGCCGTTCACTTGCGTCTATGCAATGCCCCATTCCGGTTTCGGGTAGCGGCGTGTCGCATGCTCAAAAAGGTCGAACGCAGCGGCCGTCGAACGCGCCGCCCATGTCTCGGCCGCCGGGTTGAGCGGCGAGCGCCAGAATTGAGCGCCCATGCGCGCCGCAAAGCGCGCCGGCGCCGCTGCCGCAAAAGCGAGTTCGTAAGCCGAATACAACATATTAAAACGCCGCCTTTAAACTCGTACTGAAATCATTTTGCAGCGCACAATATAGGCCGACTCACTAAGATTCCATCGGTTTTACAGTGCATTTTTCGCTTTGCGCCGCTTTTCGACAGAAATATGACAGATTTTACCAGTTTTCCACAGGGCGTTGACCGACAATCGCTCAGCGATCGTTAATCGCCCGGCGCAACAGCGCCGCCAGATCCTGTGGCGACGCCCCGCCGGTAATCGCATGGGTCGGCTGGCCGGTCCGGTCGGCAATATAGAAGAAACGCCCGTGATCGACCGTATATTTAAGGGCGCTGTCGGGAAGAGGCGTTTTCTTCGCATATTGCTTGAACGCCGTTCGAGCCGCCGTCGCGGCCTCAACCGATCCCGTCAGCGCAATGATGCGCTCATCGAAGGCAAAGTAATCGGTCAACACTTCGGGGGTATCGCGTTCAGGGTCCACAGAAATGAATATCGGCGCGACCGCTTCTACGTCTTCACCCAGCTCGTTAAGCGTAGCGCTCATGACGCCAACATCGGTCGGGCAAACGTCGGGGCAATGGGTGAAGCCGAAATAGACCAGCATCACCTTGCCCTCAAAATCCGCATCGGTCCGGCGCGCGCCGGTTTTGTCAATGAGATCAAACTCCCCGGTGAACTGGTCGGAAAGGCGTATGACGCCATCGACAGGCACAATGCCGGCGGGCTCGTCATTGGAGCAGCCAACAACCAGAATACAAAAAAGGGCGGCGAGGAAATTGCGCATCATGAGCCGCTTTTTACCCCACGGGCCCAGCCGATGACAGCGGCGGCAATGTCGCATTGCCTGGAAACTGCCCGGCTAGGTGAGACGGGATTTCGCAATCCCGGAAAACCTGCTTAGAACAATCCGTATGCCCAATACGCTAATTGACCGTTCCAGCGCGATGAGTGCGCTTCAGGGCCCGGTGCGCCTCAGAACGTTGACGACTTTGCGCTGGCTCGCCGTCGGCGGGCAATCGGTTGCGATATTGATGGTGCATTTCGTCATCGGATTTCCGATCCCCCTCGGCCTTTGCATCATGGCGATTGCCGCAAGTGCGTGGCTCAATCTGTTCACTGCGCTCCGCTTTTCGCCGCAGCGGTTTCTCACCGATCGCGAAGCGGCCGCATATATCGCTTATGATATCCTGCAATTATGTGCGCTGCTCGCCTTCACCGGCGGGTTGCTCAATCCGTTTTCCGCACTGATTATTGCGCCGGTCATGATTGCCGCGAGCTTTCTGGCGTTGCGTTACACCATCCTGATTGCGTGCCTGGCCCTTGCCGGCGTCGGCATTCTCGCCCTATATCACATGCCTTTGCCATGGCGTCCCGGCGACGAACTAGACCTCGCGCCGATATACAAATTCGGCGTCTGGGCGGCGCTTTCTTTTTCGGTGATTTTTTTCGCCGCTTACGCTCATCGCATCGCCGCTGAGTCGGTACAGATGCGCTCCGCCCTCACAGCGACGCAGTTGGTGCTTGAAAGAGAGCAACGTCTTTCCGCGCTGGGCGGGCTCGCCGCCGCCGCCGCCCACGAACTCGGCACCCCCCTCGCCACCATCCAGCTCACCGCGCGGGAGATGCAGCGCGAGTTGGAAAACGATGAATTGCTTGGCGAGGATGCGGCGCTTCTTGTCGAGCAGGTCAAACGCTGCCGTGAGATCCTTGGACGGCTTTCCCAACATGGCGAGGCTGGCGATGCGATCCACGACCGTGTCGATGTGGGCGGGCTTTTAAAAGAGTCCGCCGCGCCGTTTCTGGAAAAGCCGGACGGCCCGGACATCCGCATCGAGTCCGAGAGCGGCGACGGCGCGCCAGAGCCCATGCTTCGCCGCCAGCCGGAAATCGTCTATGGCCTGCGTAATTTCATTGAAAACGCCGTCGGCTTCGCCAGCAGCGATGTGCGCATCGCCGCGACCTGGACGAAGGACAAGCTCGACATCGTGATTGAGGATGACGGCCCCGGATTTTCCACAGAGGTGCTCAGCCGCCTTGGCGAGCCCTATGTTTCCAGCCGTTTCGGCCCGCGCAAGACGGATGGCCAACGCCCGACCAGCGCCCGCACCGGGGGGATGGGGCTTGGCTTTTTCATCGCAAAATCACTGCTGGAACGCACTGCCGCCGCTATTTCCTGGGGAAATCGCGACCGCCGGGGCGCCCGCGTCGCAATCAGTTGGCCGCTTTCCGCCATTACCGCGGAATCCCTCGCCCAAGACACGACACAGCCCACGGCAAACGCTTGAAATTACTCGGCTGTCGGCGCATTTAAGACGCTATAAATAAACGAAAAGAATAGATCGATATGACCACTTTAGACGAAGCGCGGGACGAAGACGCGACCCTGCCACAAGACGCAACCCTGTTGATCGTCGATGACGACGAACCCTTCCGGACACGGCTCGGACGCGCCATGGAAAAAAGAGGCTTCCAGCCGATCCTGGCGGCCGGGGTCGCCGACGCCGGCGGCGTGCTGAAGGAAATTGCGCCCGCCTATGCAGTTGTCGATCTGCGCCTTGAGGACGGCGACGGCCTGGAGGTCGTCAATCGCATTCACGACAAGCGCGAGGATTGCCGCGTCGTCATGCTGACCGGTTACGGCAATATCGCCACCGCTGTCGCCGCTGTAAAAGCCGGCGCTATCGACTATCTGCCAAAGCCCGCCGACGCCGACGACGTTCAAAAGGCGTTGCTGGCCAGACCCGGCGAGCGCCCGGACCCGCCTGAAAATCCGATGTCCGCCGACCGCATCCGCTGGGAACATATTCAGCGCGTATACGAACTTTGCGATCACAATGTTTCGGAAACCGCGCGACGCCTCGGCATGCACCGCCGGACCCTGCAACGCATTCTCGCCAAGCGCGCGCCGCGATAGGCGCTTCACTCTTATAGCGTCGATTTCTGTTGCGTAGCGAACCTGAAACCCTCGCTAGCAGAATCCTGCGCATATCGGCGAACCGTTGCCATCTAACGGCAAAGCGCAACGCATGTGCTTGACCCGCAGGCTGGCGAGATTGATGCTTTTGCGTTAATTCTGGGGCAACAGCTTGGAGCTTGAATCATGAAATTTCTCCCCGCCATTTTCGGGGCCGGCGCGCTCGCGCTTCTGGCGCCCGCGACCGCCGCCGATATCGAAATTCCCTATGAGAAATTCGAACTCGATAACGGCCTCACGGTTGTTGTCCATGAGGACCGCAAGGCGCCCGTCGTCGCCGTTTCGGTCTGGTACAAGGTTGGCTCCAAGGATGAGCCGAAGGGGAAATCGGGCTTTGCCCATCTGTTCGAACATTTGATGTTCAACGGTTCGGAAAACTACGACGACGAATGGTTCAAACCGCTGCAGGAAGTCGGCGCCACGGGCCTTAACGGCACGACCAACACAGACCGTACGAATTATTTCCAGACCGTGCCGACGCCAGCGCTCGACCGCATCTTGTGGATGGAATCAGACCGCATGGGTCACTTCGTCGGCGCGGTCACGCAGGAGAAACTCGACGAACAACGCGGCGTTGTGCAGAACGAAAAACGGCAGGGCGAAAACCAGCCCTATGGCCGGCGCATCTTCACCAATATTCAGTCGTCGCTGTTCCCTTTCGACCATCCCTATCATCACTCGACCATCGGCTCGATGGACGATCTGAACGCCGCCTCTCTCGAAGACGTCAAGGAATGGTTCGAGACCTATTACGGCCCTTCCAACGCGATCCTCGTTCTCGCCGGCGACATCAACGCCGAAGAGGCGCGTCCGCTGGTCGAAAACTATTTCGGCGATATCGAAGCCGGCCCGCCGCTCACCAAATGGGACGCATGGGTGCCAAAGCGCGAAGCCAATACCCGCGCAACCATGTACGATCGAGTGCCCCAGGCGCGTATTTACCGGGTCTGGGTCTCACCGCCCGACGCCGACCCCACCGCGACGGATCTTTTCATCGCCGCCAGCGTTCTCGGCGACGGCAAGAACTCCCGGCTTTATAAAGATCTTGTCTATGACAAGCAGATCGCAACCGATGTCAGCGTCTTTAATTACGAACTCCAGATGGCGTCGATCTTCGGCGTTTCCGTTTCGGTAAAGGAAGGCGAAGACGTCGCCGCCGTCGAGGCGGAAATGGAAAGGGTCATCGACCAGTTCCTCGCGCGCGGGCCAAGCCGTGACGAAGTCGCGCTGGTTTCCACCAAGACGAAAGCGGACATCATTCGCGGCCTTGAAGAAGTCGGCGGCTTTGGCGGCAAGGCGGTCAACCTTGCGCGCGGCGAATTATTGCTCGGCGATCCGGGCTATTTCGCCACGGAACTGGACGAGCTGGACGCCGCCACACCGAAGGGCGTTCTTGCCGCCGCGAAAGCATGGCTCGGCGACGGCTGGCACCAACTCGATGTTCTTCCGTTTACTGAATATTCTGCGGCGGCCTCCGGCGCCGACCGCTCCGGCGGACTGCCGGCCGTCAATGCGGAAACCACGCTCGCTTTTCCGGAGATTGAACAGTCCACCCTGAGCAACGGCATGAAAGTCTATGTCGCCAATCGCTCAACCGTGCCCGTGGTCAATGTCGCCCTGCAATTCGATGCAGGCTTTGCCGCGGATGCGGGCGGCAAGCTGGGCCTTGCCAATTTCACGGCGGACATGCTGGACGAAGGCGCGGGGCGCTATGACGCTCTTGGCCTTGCCGCAGCGCTTGAAAAGCTTGGCGCGACCCTTGGCGCCGGATCGAACCTCGATACGACGGTGGTGCAGCTATCGGCGCTGAAAGAAAATCTTGCCCCGTCAATGTCGCTCCTAGGCGATGTTGTGCGCCGTCCGACCTTTGCCGAGGAAGAAATCGAGCGACAACGCGCGTTGATCCTCAATGGCATTCAACAGGAAAAAGCAAATCCGGTTCAGATCGCGATCCGGCTGCTGCCGCCGCTGATTTACGGCGACGATCACGCCTATGGCATTCCGCTCACCGGCTCCGGCGTTGAGGAGGTGGTTGAAAATATCACCCGCGACGACCTCATCGGGTTCAGGGACACATGGCTGCGCCCGGACAATGGCGCGATCTTTGTGGTCGGCGATACGACCATGGCCGAGATCAAACCGCTGCTTGAGCGCACCTTCGGCGACTGGCGCGCCTCCGGCAATGCGCCGACGAAAAACATCGCCGATGTTGCGCTTCCCGACGGTCCGCGCACGGTGCTGATCGATCGTCCGGGCTCGCCGCAATCGTTCATCCTCGCCGGCCACGCCGCGCCGCCCACCGGCGCTGAGAACAACATCGCCATCAGTGCGATGAACGAGATCCTCGGCGGCGGATTTGTTTCGCGCATCAATCTCAACCTGCGCGAAGACAAGGGCTGGTCCTACGGCTCGCGCACCATCCTGATCGGCGCGGAAGCGCAGCGTCCGTTCATCGTTTACGCACCGGTGCAGACCGACAAGACCGGCGCGTCGCTTGCGGAAATCAAGAAAGAGTTCGCCGCCTATCTTGGCGACAAACCAGCGACCGCGGACGAGCTTAACCGCGTCATTCTCGATAATGTGCGATCCCTCCCCGGCCAGTATGAAACCGCCGGCGCCGTTCTTGGCAGCTTGCTTTCCTCGAACCGCTACGGGCGGCCGCTCAACTATCCTGAAACGCTTCCGGAAAAATACCGGGAACTTTCGACAGCGGATATCGAGGCGGCGGCGCGCGAAGTCCTCGCCGCCGACAGCCTTGTCTGGGTAATCATCGGCGATGCGGAAAAAGTCCGCGAAGACGTTGAAACCGCCGGCATCGGCCCGGTTGAAGTCCGGTCCATGACCGATCTCTAGAGATCGACTTTGCAAATAAGAAAAGCGCCCCGTTGCTGGATTATATTCCGGCGCGGGGCGTTTTCCCTTTGGCGCGCACCCGAAAAGCGGGGCCGCCAAAGGGAAAACGCCCCGCGCCGGAATATAATCCAGCAACGGGGCGCTTTTCTTATTTGCAAAGTCGATCT
>CAMYNO010000149.1 GCA_947259815.1 uncultured Parvularculaceae bacterium | reverse complement strand
CTGGCGGTGAATATCGGCGTCAACGCAGCAAAGGCCTATAAAACCTAACGCCAGCCCGATGGAACTGAGAAGACAGTCGCCGGCGGCGTAGTCGGGCTTTTCTCGCTTGAGATGTCGGCGGAACAGATTGCAACGCGGATCATTTCCGATTTTGCCCGCGTTCCCTCGGAAAAGATCCGTCGCGGCGAGATCGAACAGAACGAATTCGACGAGATCTACCACGCGACCCGCGATCTCGAAGAACTGCCGATCTTCATCGACGATACTGGCGGGCTTTCCATCGCACAGGTCGCCGCGCGGGCGCGCCGCCTGAAGCGCCAGCATGGGCTGGACCTGCTGATTATCGACTACATCCAGCTGCTCACCGGGTCCGGCAAACGCAACGATAACCGCGTGCAGGAAATCACCGAGATTTCGCAGGGGCTGAAGGCGCTGGCGAAAGAGCTGAACATCCCCATTGTCGGCCTTGCGCAGCTTTCGCGGAAAGTCGAAGAGCGCGACGACAAGCGCCCGCAACTTGCCGACCTTCGTGAGTCCGGCTCGATCGAGCAGGACGCCGACGTCGTGCTTTTTGTCTTCAGGGAGAAATACTATCTCTCCCGCATCGAACCGCGCGAGGGGACGGAAGAACACGTCAAATGGCAAACCCGGCTGGAAGAAGTGGGCGACACCGCCGAAGTCATTATCGGCAAACAGCGCCACGGCCCCATAGGCAAGGTCGATCTTCATTTCGAAGAGAAATTCACGAAATTCTCCAACCTCGCCAGCGACCGCTATTCCCGCGAGGACTAGAGCGGATTGCAGCAAAAGTGGACGCCGGTTTTGAGCCCGCAATCCGCTCAAGCAAAACTTAGAGCCGGTTGATCGGCGCATTGAAAATATAACCGGCTCTAACCCGTCTTTGCTCCGCGCTGAAATCGTCCTATGGCGTTGGCGATGCAGCGATCCTTTCCGGCAGATAGCAATGTGACCAGCGGCCCGTGGGCGGAGATTGACCTTCGCGCCGTGTGCGAAAATTTCGCGATGCTGCGCACCGCGGCGCCCGGCGCGCAAACGGCGGCCGTCGTCAAGTGCGACGGTTATGGACTGGGCATGGCCCCGGTCGCGCGCGCGCTCTGCGAACAGGAAAACTGCCGAAGCTTTTTTGTCGCCTACCCGGAAGAAGGCGCGGCATTGCGCGAGGCGCTTAAGGACCTGGCGCCCGATGCGCTGATCTATGTCTTTAGCGGCCCCGCGCCGGAAACGATAAAACTTTTCGAGGAAGCCGGGCTGGCGCCCGTCATCAACAGTCCCGAACAGGCGAAACTCTGGGCGGCCCATCGCAAGGACGCACCCTGCGCCTTGCATTTCGAAACAGGGATCAACCGCCTCGGTATGTCGACCACGGAGCTGGAGGAAGTCATGGCGCGCGGCGACATCAATGTTGCGCTCCTGATGAGCCATCTCGCCTGCGGCGCCGACCCTTCGCATCCGATGAACAGCGAACAGCGCCAACGGTGCCAGCGCGCCGCCAAGAACTATCCGAATGCAAAACTCTCCCTTGCCGCGTCCGCCGGCGTGTTGATGGATCCATCGTTCCACTTCGACCTGACGCGGCCGGGCATTGCGCTTTATGGCGGCAGTCCGTTCGACGTTGACGATGCGCGCATCAAACCCGCGGTGACGCTGAAAGCGCCGATCATGCAACTGCGCTCGCTCGAACCGGGCGAATGCGTCGGCTATGGCGCGACATTCGTTGCCGACAAACCGACGACAATCGCCGTTGCCGGCATCGGCTATGGCGACGGCGTGCCGGTCACCGGTTCTGGAAAGATTCACGCCGCAATCGACGGCGCGCGCGTGCCCATCGCCGGACGTGTTTCCATGGATCTGACCTGCTTCGATGTCACCGCCCTGGGGGAAAAGGCGCAGGCCGGCGCGGCAATCGAGATATTCGGACCGAGCGTGAGCGTCTTTGACATGGCGGCCGCCTGTGGGACCAGTTGCTATGAATTGCTGACCAGACTTGGCGGACGGGTGGATCGCCGCTACGTCTAGGGGCTGACAAAAAGCGGGACGGGCCAGATGAATCCAATCGCCGCCATAGGCCGGCTCAGCCTTGACATATTTGGCGAGATCGGCCGGATGACGACCTTCGCCGTCGAAGGCGCACTTGCGGCCGTGACGCCGCCATTTTACTGGCGTCCATTCCTGCAATCCCTGGCGCGAATAGGCTATGCGTCGCTGCCGGTCGTCGGCCTGACGGCGATTTTCACCGGCGGCGCCCTCGCCCTCAATATTTACGAGGGCAGCATCTTTCCCGACGCCAACGCCTTCATCCCGCAGATCCTCGGCGTTTCCATCGTGCGCGAGCTTGGACCTGTCCTCGCCTCGCTGATGGTCGCCGGGCGGTGTTCCTCGGCCATGGCGGCGGAGATCGGCGCCATGCGCGTTACGCAACAGATCGACGCCATGTCGACGCTCTCGGTGAACCCTTTTCGCTATCTTGTGGGGCCGCGCATTCTGGCGACGACCATCGCCATGCCGATCCTTGTACTGATCGCCGACATTATCGGCGTTTATGGCGGCTATCTCGTTTCGGTCTATCTCCTCGATATGTCGGCGCCGATCTACATCAACGCGCTGATCGACTTTATCAGCCATGACGATGTGACGAGCGGTCTTATCAAGGCGACCGTCTTCGGATTCCTCATCGCGGTGACCGGCTGCTATTACGGCTATCGCAGCGGCGGCGGCGCCACCGGCGTCGGCAACGCAACACGCACCGCCGTGGTCGCGGCCGCCGTATTGATCTTTGCCGCCAACTACGCCCTGACATCCCTGTTTGTGGACTTTTAAGATCATGAGCGAGCAAACAGCAAAAATCGAGATAAGCGGGCTGCATAAATCATTCGGCGCCAACCATGTGCTGCGCGGGATCGACCTGGACGTCGCGCCTGGAAAATCGCTGGTGGTGATCGGCGGGTCCGGATCGGGCAAATCGGTTCTTTTGAAATCGGTTCTGGGTCTCATCAAACCGGACCGCGGGACCATGAAAGTCGATGGCCGCGATGTTGCGCGCCATTCCGCCAGCGACAAGAAATTCGTGGCCGAACAAACCGGCATGCTGTTTCAGGGATCGGCGCTGTTCGATTCGCTCACCGTCTGGGAAAACGTCGCCTTTCGCCTGCTCTACGGCGAGCATAAATCCCGCACGAAATCCAAGGATAAAGCCATCGACTGTCTGGCGCAGGTGGGACTGACCGCCGAAGTTGGCGAGCTGCGCCCGTCGGAGCTTTCCGGCGGCATGCAAAAGCGCGTCAGCCTCGCGCGCGCCATCGCCGCCGACCCGCAGATCCTTTTCTTTGACGAGCCGACAACCGGCCTCGATCCCATCATGTCCGACGTCATCAACAATCTGATCGTCGATCGGGTGAAAGCGATTGGCGCGACCGCGGTATCGATCACCCATGACATGAAATCCGCGTGCAAGATCGCCGATGAAATCGCCATGCTTTATCAGGGCGTCATCATCTGGCGCGGCCCCCCGGACGAACTGGAAGATTCCGGCAACCCCATGGTCGATCAATTCGTACACGGACGGGCTGACGGCCCGATCCAGATGCAGGTGCGCCGGTACGGCAAAAAATGAGCCAAGCGCTTGCGCCTTCCCTTTAAAATCCGCTGGAAGCTTGCGCGTCAGGACGTGCTTGCCGCGCTGTCCATCGCCGGCCACCGGCGCGTTGAAATCCACCCGCATGCGCTGGGCGCGGAAATCCGCGTCGCCGACGGACGCATCGTCGTTCCCTCCCCCTGGCGCTGGAAGCTCTACCGCAAGGGATGGGAGGCGCGTCTTGACCAGCTTGCGGCGGAATATGGCGTGCCGCGCCATGTGCGGCTCGGCCCCGAAAGCATTGTCGTCGATGTAGGCGCCAATGCCGGCGAATTCGCCCATATCTCTACCCGCACCGGCGCCCGCGCCTATTGCCTTGAGCCGGACGATGCCGTGCGCGACTGTCTCGCCGAGAACATCCGCACCCTCAGCAAGGCCAGCGCCCACAACGCCCTCCTTTGGAAAGAGGAAACGGAGATCGCCTTTGCCTCCATTCCGGAACACGCCGACAGCTCGGTCTTTGCCGGGGGCGACGCGCCAACAGCGATGCGGCAGGCGACCACGCTCGACCGCTTCTGTGCAGATCACGGGATCGGCCATATCGACTTGTTGAAATGCGACGCGGAAGGCGCGGAGCCGGAAGTTCTCGAAGGGGCCGCCGCGATGCTGGCCCGCACCCGCGCGGTCGCCATCGACACCGGGGCGGAGCGTCACGGCGCGCGCACCCATGAGGCCGTCCGGGCGGTCCTTGAGGACCACGGGTTTCACGTCATTGACGAAGCGGTCGGCAAGCGCCTCATGACCTATGGCCTTCGGCCCTAGGGGCGCATTTACGCACAGCGCGACCCGATAGCCGGAACGGTAGCTCACTCCGGTCTCATCCTGAGGGAAATTTTTCCTTCGCCCTTCGAGACGAGCCTTCGGCTCCCTCAGGGTGAAGGGAAAATTTCGTCTCGAAGGATGGAAGGCGTGAGCGCTCCCAGCAACAGCCCTCCCCAGCTCTGGCGCATCAGTCTTTATGCGGAATTTGTGCGAATGTGGGGCGCCATTGCCTCTCGGATTATCCTGAGATGGCGGTGGCGCGAGCCGCAAAGGTCGAAGCCTATGCTGTTTGCGTTGCAATCCAATCATGGACCACAGCTTACGCCCGTGCCGGCGCCCGTCGATATCTATCGACCAAAGGCGGGTTTGCGGTCCGTTTTTACGGTTATTGGGGTAATGCGCGTTGCGACTCGCGCGGCTGAGCCCCTCGCGTTTCACAGGCATTCGGCTGCGGTAGATCAAACGACGGCTTAATCCTCAAACCGGACGTAGTCACTTAAATTCACATATAGATTATAGGTTCAAATTGGGTTCGCATCATAGTCGGGAAAACCGAATCGACGGATGTTAATATGTTTGGGTTTGAGAATATTTCTGCTGGCGGACAGGTGTCACGAAATGCCTTTGGAGAAGTTTAGTAAGGAGTGGTTTGAACTCCAGGATCACCGCAAGCGGTTGTTCAGTAAAGCAGCATGGGTACCCGTATACGGAAACAATACAATTGCACGGGAAGGCGATCGGAAATCTCCGGAGTATACTGAAGAGGTTTTGGCCATAG
>CAMYNO010000148.1 GCA_947259815.1 uncultured Parvularculaceae bacterium | reverse complement strand
GGCAAAGAAGGCGATTACCGACAAGGTCGAGGTTGATGCGGCGGTCCTGACGTCAGCTGCGCCTGCTGATCTGAAAGCGATGATTATGGCGGCGAAATAGCCGCGTCTTTGTCGCTTAATCCGAACCGAGCGTCATATCTGCAGCCATTTTCGCAAGGTCGTTGCGGGAAACCTCGCCGTTCGGTTTAAACCAGGTGTGACTCCAGTTGAGCATACCGAAATAGAGCATTGTCTTCGCGCGAAGCGTTGCGCGGTCCTTGGCAAAATGCGGCCTCGCCAGTGTGAGAAGTTCCTCAACACGCTTAATGATTTTGCGCTGCTTGGCGATAATTTCCGACTTCACATCGCGGGGCAGTGAGTCCAGCTCATAGAGCAGGACTTTCTGCTTGTCGGCGGCGCCCACATAGCGTTGCAGCAAATCCTGCGTGACTTTTTGAAAGCCGTCCTCTTTGTCCTGTGCATTCTCTCCAACAGATTCAACGGCGTCGAGTAGCTCGTCCATGTGGTCGTTCATGACGTCGGAGAGGATTGCTTCCTTCGAAGCATAGTAGTGGTAAATCAGCGACTTCGAGACTTTGCAGCGATCGGCAAGTTCCGACAGGGACGCGGCGGCAAACCCCCTGCGCGCGAACAGGCGCGCGGCGTGTTCGGTAATCGCTTCGCGCTTTGTATCATAGTCTGCTGCCTGTGTTCGCGCCACGGAATACTCCTGCTAATCCTGTTCACTTAATCCGTAATCGCATTCATCGTCAGCAAATCATAGGTCGCGGCGATATCGTCGTCCTGATTGGTCACGACGACATCCCATCGCACTTCGCCATATTCGTCATTGCGTTTCTTTTTCGACTTTGCCGTGAGGCGTACTTTAATTGAGTCGCCGGGTGAGACAGGCTTTAAGAAACGCAATTCGTCAAGGCCGTAATTCGCAAGAACGGGCCCCGGCGCCGGATCGACGAACAGTCCCGCGGCAAAGGACAGAATAAGGTATCCGTGGGCGACGCGTCCGGGGAAGAAGGGATTCGCTTCGGCGGCTTCCTGGTCCATATGAGCGTAGAAAGTGTCGCCAGTGAATTCAGCGAAATGTTCGATGTCTTCCAGTGTGATTGTCCGGGGCGCGGTCACGATGGTTTTTCCGATCTCCAGTTCGTTGAAAGAATACCGGAAGGGATGGGGCGCGTCGGATTCGACCGGGGCGCCGTTCTGCCAGACGCCTGTAACGCCAGCGAGTATATCGGGCGAGCCCTGAACGGCCGTGCGTTGCATGTAATGTTTGACACCGCGAACGCCGCCCATCTCTTCGCCGCCGCCGGCGCGTCCCGGTCCGCCATGGATCAATACGGGCAGGGGGCTGCCGTGGCCGGTGGACTCTTTTGCGCTGTCGCGATTGATGATCGCAATACGGCCGTGATAGGCGCCGGTGTTGCGCACGACTTCGCGGGCGATTTGCGGATCATGCGTGAAGAGCGACATGACGAGCGACCCGCCGCCGCGATTGCAGATCTCGATTGCGTCGTTGAAATCCTTATACGGCATCAAGGTCGATACCGGACCGAAGGCTTCCACCTCATGGACGGATTTTGCCGACCACGGATCATCGCACCGCAACAGGACGGGAGAAAGAAATGCGCCCGATTGCGCGGCATCGCCAAGGATTGTGGTCGCGGCGGGATCGCCGAAGACCACTTTTGCTTCGGCTGAGAGCATCGCCAGTTTCTCGCATACATCCGCGCGTTGCGATTGGGAAACCACTGCGCCCATGCGCACTTCTTCAAGCGAGGGGTCGCCGACCGTTATTTTCGCAAGTCGGGCGGATATCGCTTCCTGCGCTGCGTCGAGCATATTCGCGGGGACCAGCGCCCGGCGAATGGCGGTGCATTTCTGCCCGGCTTTGACCGTCATTTCATTGGCGACTTCCTTGACGAATAACTCGAATTCAGGCGCGTCGGGCGTCGCATCCGGCCCGAGCATTGACGCGTTGAGCGAGTCCTGCTCGGCGACAAACCGCACGCTCTCGCGGATGATCGTCGGGTGGGCTTTCAGTTTCGACGCCGTCGCGGCCGAGCCGGTGAACGAGACGACATCCTGTCCGCCAAGGTGGTCGAGGAGGTCGCCGGTCGATCCGACGACGAGTTGTACTGCGCCTTTGGGCAACAGGCCCGTGTCAATCATTATACGGAATGCAGCCTCGGTGAGGTAAGCGGTTGCCGTCGCCGGTTTCACAATCGCCGGAAGGCCCGCGATGAGCGTTGGCGCCAGCTTTTCCATCATCCCCCAGACGGGGAAGTTAAATGCGTTGATGTGCACAGCAACGCCATGGAGCGAGGTATAGACATGCTGCGCCATGAAGGAGCCGGTCTTGGATATTTGTTCCAGCGCGCCGTCGAGAATAATCGTGTCATTGGGCAGTTCGCGTTTCGATTTCGAGGCGATGGAAAGGAAAGTGCCCGCGCCGCCCTCAATATCGATCCAGCCGTCGCGTTTCGTGGCGCCGGTGTGGGCGTTGAGCGCGTAGAGTTCTTCTTTACGCTTTATGATGGCGAGGCCGAGCGCCTTCACCATTGTGGCGCGTTCGGGGAATGTCATTGCGCGCAATGCGGGGCCGCCAACCGTTCGCGCGTATTCGGCCATGGCTTTGAAATCGAGACCGCCGGAAGACGTTGTCGAGACAATGTCGTTGGTAACGGCGGAGGGAATTTCCGCCAGCGCGCCGTCGCCTTTTACCCATTTGCCGAGTGCGTAGTTTTCCAGTTGTCGAACAGACATCCGTTCCTCCAGGTAATTTATTTGCCGGTAAAATTCGGTTTGCGTTTATTCATGAAGGCGTCGACGCCTTCCTTGTAATCATCGCTATAGCCAAGGGCGCGCATCTGATCGCGCTCAAGGTCGAGCTGTTCGTCAAGCGGCCGCGTTAATGCCGAGCGTATGAGCTTTTTCGTTTCGGCGAGCCCGCGTGTCGGCGCCGATGCAAAGTTCGCCATGAGCGCATCGGTTTCTTTCGTGAGATCCTCGTCATCGACGCATTTCCAGACAAGGCCCCAATTGGCGGCTTGTTCCGCTGAAACGGGATCGCCGGTGAGCGCCATGCCGAGGGCGCGCGCCTGACCGGCTAGTCGCGGCAGAACCCACGAACTGCCCGAATCCGGAACGAGCCCGATTTTTGCGAATGACATAATGAATTTTGCCGACCGGGCGGCGAGGACGATGTCGCAGGCAAATGCAATGGATGCGCCGGCGCCAGCCGCGACGCCATTCACCGCACAGACAACGGGCATGGGCAGGGACGTCAGGGTACGGATTAGCGGATTGTAGCGCTCCTCGACAGATGAGCCGAGATCGACCGCCTCGCCGTCAGGGGCGACGGCCCTGTCCGACAAATCCTGTCCGGCGCAAAATCCGCGCCCGGCGCCGGTGAGCAACAATGCGCGAACCGAGCTGTCAGCTTCAAGCGCATTGAGGGCGTCGCGCACCTCTTCGTGCATTTCGACGGTAAAGCTGTTCAGCCGGTCGGGGCGATTAAGGGTCAGCCGCGCCGCGCCATCGGAAATTTCAAACTCTATGGTGTTATAGGCCATGAATTTTCGCGCCTTTTCTAGATGCGGAAGAGAAAGCCATTGACCCGCCGCGCTATTCATATAATTGAATGTCCGGTCGGTCAATTCTATTGCTGGGGCGGAGCCGCTTATGTCTGACAAACTGGCTAAGAAAATTGCAAAATCACTGCATGCCGGGGAAAAAACCTCCGCCGCATTCGGGATCTCCCTCGTTGACGCCGGTGAAGGCTGGGCGCGCGCTGCGATGAAAATCCGTCCGGATATGGTGAATGGCCATAATGTCGCCCATGGCGGTCTGATTTTTACGTTGGCGGATACGGCCTTCGCCTGGGCCTGTAATTCACGCAATGTTGTCACCTTCGCCCAGCACGCGGCAATTTCATTTCTTTCCAAGGTTGAACCGGGCGAAACGCTGACGGCTGAAGCGCGCGAGGAAACTGCCGTGGGGCGAACCGGTGTTTATACGGTGCGCGTGAGCGCAGAGGACGGGCGTGTTGTGGCGACGTTTCAGGGGTTGTCCCGTACAGCCGGCGGCAAGGTGATTGAAGAAGAGGAATCCAAAGATGAAGAATGAAGCCTTCATTTGCGACGGCGTGCGAACACCTATCGGTCGTTATGGCGGTGCGCTGTCATCTGTTCGCGCCGACGATCTCGCGGCGATACCGCTGCGTGTGCTGAAGGAACGCAATGAGGGAGCTGACTGGGATGCGCTTGATGACGTAATCATGGGCTGCGCCAATCAGGCCGGAGAGGATAATCGTAATGTGGCGCGTATGGCGGCGCTGCTCGCCGGGCTGGGCGAGGGCGCGCCGGGCGCCACCGTTAATCGTCTGTGTGGATCGGGTATGGATGCGGTGACGATTGCGGCGCGGGCGATCAAGGCTGGTGAGGCGGACTTTATTATCGGCGCCGGCGTTGAATCCATGTCCCGCGCGCCTTTTGTCATGGGCAAGGCGGAAACCGCGTTTTCGCGCAGCGCTGAAGTCTTTGACACAACGATCGGCTGGCGCTTCGTCAATCCAGTGCTGAAAGCGCAATATGGAATCGATTCCATGCCGGAGACGGCCGAGAATGTGGCGGAGGAGTATAATGTCTCGCGCGAAGACCAGGACGCATTTGCGTTCCGCTCCCAGCAGCGCGCGGCGGCGGCGCAAAAGAACGGCCGGCTGGCAGAGGAAATAACGCCGGTTTCGATCCCGCAGCGAAAACGCGATCCGATTGTCGTTGAACGCGATGAGCACCCGCGCGAGACAACGCTGGAAAAGCTTGCCAGCCTGAAACCCTTTGTTAAAAAAGACGGCGTCATCACGGCGGGCAATGCATCCGGTGTTAATGACGGCGCCGCAGCATTGATCGTTGCGTCACAAGAGGCGGCCAACAAGCATGGCCTCGCGCCGCGCGCGCGTTTCGTCGCCGGCGCGGTTGTCGGTGTCTCGCCGCGGATTATGGGTATCGGTCCTGCGCCGGCGGCAAAAGCGGTGTTGGCGAAAGCGGGTCTTTCCGTTTCTGACATGGATGTCATCGAAATCAACGAAGCCTTCGCTTCGCAATCCCTGGCGACATTGCGCGAGCTTGGCCTTCCCGATGACGCAGAACACGTAAATCCCAATGGCGGCGCAATCGCGCTTGGCCACCCGCTCGGCATGTCCGGCGCGCGCCTTGTTCTTACCGCGACGGAAGAATTACATCGCCGCAGCGCGCGTTACGCTCTTTGCGCCATGTGCATTGGCGTCGGACAGGGGATCGCCTGTATTATTGAGCGGGTGTGACTTTCGTCAGGTCAAACTGCACAAGATATTATGGTTCATAGCGATAGTGGACAGGTGTTTCCGGCGCTGCGCCATGACAAGGTGC
>CAMYNO010000147.1 GCA_947259815.1 uncultured Parvularculaceae bacterium | reverse complement strand
CCTTGCCCGCGCCCATGAAGGACGACAGCACGTCGATATTACCTGCGCCTTCGCCCGGCGCGCGGTTGACGGCAAACTCCCTCGCCGCTTCCAGCTTCGCGGCGGGAAACATTTCGGCCATCGAGACGCTTTCGCCGCTCGCCCCATAAATGCAAAGGGCGAGATCGCGCCGCCATTGTTCAACGATCAGGTTGAACTGGGTCTCGTCAAAGGCCCCGACAACCTGAAGCCCGGCCATCAGGAAAAGATCATTGTTTTCAATCGACGCCACGGAGATGTGCAAATTGCGGTTAATGTCCTCGACCGCCGCAGGCGTGATCGGATAGCCGACGAACCGGGCGAGAAAGCCCAATTCCGCGATCTGGTCCGATCCCGGCGCCGTCTGCATCAGCGCCACGACGAAGCTTACGCCATTATCCTGCACGCCATAGACCTTTAACGGCCCGTCTTCGCCCAGCTTGTCGACATCGCCAAAACGCTTCTTCAGCGCCGCCACGACATCGCGCACCGGCCAGGACGTCGCGTCACCCGCGCCGCCCGAAAATAATTTGAACATGAAAAGCCCCAACCAATAATTCCCAAGCGGCGAAGCTATACGATCAATCCGCGATCGCCAAGCTGAGGCCGCACATGAACGACCGGTAAGTGTTGAAATCCGGGGCGCGCAGCCTATTTTGCATTGCAGCAAGGCACTCGCTATAACGGGCAATCGAATGTGAGCGCTGACCCGCTTGCGAGGGAAAAGCGCCCGTGAAATAACGCGGTGAGCATAGTTGAGGGGATGGTCAATGGCCTCCGGCCCAGCCAAGTCGAACGATACGGCCGTAAAGGTGGTTCTGGCACAACCGCGCGGATTTTGCGCGGGCGTTGAACGCGCTATCGATATTGTAGAGCGCGCGCTGGAGAAATACGGCGCGCCTGTCTATGTGCGCCACGAAATCGTCCACAATAAATACGTCGTTGAGACCCTGCGCGAGCGCGGCGCGATTTTCGTTGAGGAAGTCGACGAAATCCCGACCGGCGCGGTGACGGTGTTTTCCGCCCATGGCGTCGCCAAAAAGGTTGAGGACGGCGCGCTGGTGCGCGAACTCGACGTGATCGACGCGACCTGCCCGCTGGTAACGAAAGTTCACAAGGAAGGCCGGCGTTACGCCGCCAAGGGATATGACATTGTCCTGATCGGCCATATCGGCCATCCGGAAGTCGAGGGTACGCTCGGGCAAATTCCGGGTACGGTTCATGTCCTGTGCGAAGTCGAGGAAGTTGAAAATCTCGACGTCGCCGATCCTGATCAGGTCGCGTTCGTGACGCAGACGACGCTGTCAGTGAACGACACCAAGGACGTTATCGCGGCGCTGAAAAAGCGCTTTCCGAATATTGTCGGCCCGGATACGCGCGATATCTGCTATGCGACCCAGAACCGCCAGACAGCGGTTATCGCCATGGCCAAGCAGGTCGATCTCCTGCTTGTCGTTGGCGCACACAACTCTTCGAACTCGAACCGGTTGCGTGAGATCGGCGAAAATTTCGGCGTCCCGAGCTACCTCATTGAGGATGCGTCCATGTTCGATCCTGCATGGCTTACCGACAATGTGAAAACAATCGGTGTAACGGCCGGCGCCTCCGCGCCTGAAAAACTCGTTCAGGAAACCATTCAGCGACTGAAAAATTACCGCGATGTCTCGGTCGAAACACTGGACGGCGTGGAAGAAAACATTCACTTCAAATTACCGCGCGAACTCTCCGACGTGCCGCGCTCCGAAGACGCAATGAAGGCATGGGCCGTCGGCGCCGTCTGACTATACGTATAAGGAATAAAAAATGTCAGTTTCCCTGCACCAGCAAGTCCGTGTCGGCGCCTATGTGGCGAAGCAAACCCTTATGGGCCGCGAGAAATATCCGCTGGTGCTGTTTCTTGAACCGCTCTTTCGCTGCAATCTCGCCTGCCCCGGTTGCGGCAAGATCGATTACCCTGCGCCGATCCTGAACAAGCGCCTTTCGGTGCAGGAATGCCTCGACGCGGTTGATGAATGCGGTGCGCCCGTCGTGGCGATCCCCGGCGGCGAGCCCCTCATTCACAAGGAAATCGGCGAAATCGTCGAAGGCATCGTCAAGCGCAAGAAATTCGTTTCCCTGTGCACCAACGCACTGTTGCTTGAGAAAAAACTGCACCTCTTCAAGCCGTCCCCTTTCCTCTTCTTCTCGGTCCATCTCGACGGGCTGGAGGAAGAACACGATCAGGCGGTCGATCAGAAGGGCACTTTCAAGATTGCGGTGCAAGCCATCAAGGCGGCGCAGGAAGCAGGCTTTCAGGTCAATGTGAACGCGACGATCTTCGACAATATGACGGCGCAGCAAGTTGCGGACTATCTCGACTTTGCAACCGACCTAGGCGTCAACATTTCCATCTCGCCGGGCTACGCCTATGAGCGCGCGGAAGATAAAGACCACTTCCTGTCGCGGGAAAAAACGAAAAACCTTTTCCGCGATATTTTCCGCATCGGGAAAGAACGCGGGCGCGAGTGGAACCTGTCGCACTCGTCGCTATTCCTCAATTTCCTCGCGGGCAATGAAGAATATACCTGCACGCCATGGGGCTCGCCGACGCGCAATGTCTTCGGCTGGCAAAAGCCCTGCTATCTTCTTGGCGAAGGGTATGTGTCGAGCTTTAAAGAGCTGATGAACACGACCGACTGGGATTCCTACGGCACCGGCAAATATG
>CAMYNO010000146.1 GCA_947259815.1 uncultured Parvularculaceae bacterium | reverse complement strand
TTCAACGTATCGGCGCCGGGCGCCGTGCAAATGTTCGCCCGCGTCGGCTATGCGAAATTTCCACCACCCTCCCCGCGCTGGCCGCTACGCTCGCGGCTAATTCATGAAGACTCATGAATTCCAATGATCCGGCGAATTTCGTCTTTCGCTTTTTCACCGAAATCGGCATCATCAACCAATTGGTGACAGCGGAGTTGACCCGCGCGCTTGGCCCGCAAATGAACTCTTCCGACTTCGGCGTTCTGACGCACTTCGTCAGGCTGGATCACGCGGTGACGCCCACCTATCTCGCCCAGGCGTTTCAGATGGCGAAACCGTCGATGACGGCGATTCTCGCGCGCCTTGAGAAAAAGGAGTTTGTTTCAATTCGTGCGAGCGCCAAGGACAAGCGGCGAAAATTCGTCCGGATAAGCGATGCCGGCCGCGCCGCCCATCGAGATGCGCTTTCGCGCATTGGTCCCGTCATGGCCGAACGGTTAGCCGGCTTCGAACTATCGACCATCGCACAAATCATGCCCGCGCTCAGCGAATTGCGCGCCCATATGGACGCTGCGCGAAATGATGCCGATGGCATAGGGGCCCTTAATCGCTTCGACGCCACGCCCAACACAAAACTGTCCGCAGCCGAATAGGAAAGCAGGTTTTATAATCTGTATACAGATGTTATATGGCTATCAGCCGTCAAGATGCACACTTACATCTTCGATAAAGTCATCAAAACTATCATGATGAAGCCAGTGGCCCGCCCCTTGATATTCCTTCACCGTGGCGTTGTTCAAATAAGCAAGGCGTCCGTCTTTTTCCGGATTTGAGGCCCAGCTCTTTTCGCCATAGGCCAGCCAGACAGGACATTCAATCGCCCCGAGCAGTGTTCGAAAGTCGTCATGAGGTATAACGGATGGCGATCGTCCGAGCATGGCGGGATAATAGGCCCAGGAGACTGTGCCGTCGGCATTATGTTTAGCGCCGGTTTGCGCCAGATGCGCCAGCTGGTCAGCGCGCAACTGGCCATGCGCCTTTGTCATTCGCGACAGCGCCTCTTCCACGTTCTTCATTTTCCGCGGAGCCCGCTCGGACTTTACGCGCCGATCGTCAATCCATGCTCTCAACCGTTCCTGAACCGATAAGGCGTTGCGCTCCGCCAGCATTTTCGGCGAAGGCCCAAGCCCTTCTATCGCCGCCAGCTTGATAATGCGGTCGCTGAACAGACCGGCATAACGCAGGACGATATTGCCGCCGAGTGAATGTCCGACCAGGCGAAAGCGTTCCGCCTTCAAATGATCGACCAGTGACGCAAGGTCATAGACGTGATCCATAACGCCGTAATCACCGTCAGAGACCCAGTCGCTGCGCCCATGCCCACGCAGGTCAAAAGCGACGACGCGATAGCGATCCGAAAGCGCCTTCGCGGTCCAGTCCCAGCTTCGTTTCTGGTCCAGCGCGCCATGGACGAGAATGACCAGCGGCTTTGCCGGGTCGCCCCATGCACAGCCTGAAAGGGTCAGGCGTTGCGAGGGAAAAGTGAATTCTTCCGGTTGGGTCATGAGCGCATTTTAATCACGGCCGCCGCAATTGCGAGCGGCGTGCGCAGTATACGCGCTCGCGTGGCGCCGCCCGCGGCTCACGGCGCCGACTTGTGCCTGGCGGCCGCGCGCTCGATAGCGAGTGCTTTGGTGGGAGCAAGATCGGGCGCCTGAACATCGTCAAGAATGCCGAGCGCAACGAGTGTTTCTTTTGCGCCGCCGGAAAGACCGGCGATAATACAATGAATTTTCTGGCTGCGCACCGCGCTGATGAGTTCTTCAAGCGCCATCGCCGCACTGGTGTCGATATGCGCCGCGTCGCTTAAATCGAAAATGATGGTTTTATACCCGGTAATCATCACGCCGATACGGCGCGTCACTTCTCTAGCGGATGCGTAAGAAAACCGCCCCCGCAAAGACACCAGCAGAATCTCGTCTGCGTAGACTTCCAACGCAGCGCGCTCCTGTGTTGTCAGCGTGTCGTCGGTCGTAAGCGACAACGCAGAAACACCTTTGAGTTCTTCATTTTCCATCCACCGCGCGGTGACAAAGCCGGCGAGGATAAGGCCGACGGCGACCGCCGTAATCAGGTCGACAAAGACGGTGAGGCCAAGCGTGACAAACATCACGATCACCTTGTCACGCGGCGCGCGCCCCACTCGCTTCAAATACCCCCAGTCGATAATATCCCAGCCGACTTTCATGAGTATGCCGGCCAGGGCGGCGTGCGGAATTTTTTCAGCGAGCGGCGCCAGCCCCAACACCAGTGACAGGAGGATTAAAGCGTGCAGCGCTCCGGAGATCGGGGTCCGTCCGCCGGCGCGAACATTCACAACAGTCCTCATGGTTGCCCCGGCGCCAGGCAAGGCGCCGAAAAAACCCGCCGCCATATTGCCAATACCCTGACCGATTAGCTCACGGTTCGAATTATGATTCGTGCGCGTGATTGAATCGGCGACCAACGAGGTCAACAAGCTGTCAATTGTTCCCAGTAACGCCAGCACAAATGCCGGTTGTATGACGTTTGCCAGATCGTGAAGAGGAAAAACGGGCAGCGTCAAAGGCGGCAGGCCGGTCGGTACGTCACCGATAACGGGCGCGTTTGTAAACACTGTGAGGCTCAGACCCACGCCGATAATCAGTGCGGCAAGCGGCGGTGGAAGGAACGAGCGAATCTGTTTCGGCCAGAACACCATCACGAATAAGGCGGCGCTGGCGACGACGAACGCATCAATGTTGAAGGCCGGAAATGCGTCCGGTAGCGACTGAATGGCGCCGAGGGGACCGCCCGGCGCTATCGGCGCGCCGAAAAAAGGAAGAATCTGAATGATGATAATGATCGCGCCGATGCCGGACATGAAACCGGAAATGACCGAATAAGGCGTATAGGAAACATACCGTCCGACACGTAATAGTCCGAACAACATTTGTATGGCGCCGCCAAGGAAGACAATGGCGAACGCCGTCTCCAGTCGATCAGCGTATTGTGCGACAATCGCCGCCATGACAACAGTCATCGGCCCGGTCGGACCAGAGACCTGCGCCGGGGTTCCGCCAAAGAGAGCTGCGAAAAACCCGACGGCGATGGCGCCGTAAAGGCCTGCGATCGGGCCAAGCCCTGACGCAACGCCAAATGCAAGCGCCAGCGGCAGCGCAACG
>CAMYNO010000145.1 GCA_947259815.1 uncultured Parvularculaceae bacterium | reverse complement strand
GTCGGCATTTGCGGCATTGGCGAACTTGATCGTCACGGCTACTACATCCCTTAAGGGTTAGAGTAGTCAGAGTAATTAAGGGCGGCCTTCGGGCCGCCCTTTTTCTATGGGGTGATAAGTGATTGAATAGTGGCGGCAAATTGTACGTTAAGTACCGTTATACGTGCGGCGGCGTTGGTTTTTCTCTCATGTTGCCCGCAAATTGCATTGGCTGTAGTCGTAATCGGAAACGAACGGCTCAACTTTAACCATGAATTTTCAGAGTGATAGCGTGACCATCGCGACCCCCCTCGGCGAGATGTTAAAAAATCGGGGCTTGATATCCGACAAGGATTTGGCCCAGGCGCTGGCGATGCAGGCGGAGGTGGGCGGGCTTCTCGGCCAGGCGCTGCAACGCCTCGGCGCAATCACCGAGGAAGCGCTGCTCGAAACGCTGACAGACCAGCTCGACCTGCCGGTCGCCGCGGCGCATATGCTGCCCGAAAATACGAATGCCTTTACCGACACGGCGCGGGAATTGAACCTGCCGGCCGCATGGTTTCTGGCCCATCGCGCCGTTGCGTGGTTCGACCCTGCCGTGGTTGAAACCGCGGACATGCCGCAAACGTTATTCGTTATTTCCGCGGACCCGCTGAACCATAGCCTGCGCGAGCGGCTTGATGTTGAGGTCATGCGGCGGGCGGCAAAGTCGGAAAAGGGGATCACCGGGGGACTGCCTAAAGTCGTCTATCTCCTGGCGACCAACCAGATGGTCGATATGTGCCTGACGCGGATCCAGCGATCAGTTACCGACTCTGAGGAAGACGACGAATTCGCCGATGTTTCCCGCCTGCGCGAGATGGCTGAGGAAGCGCCGGTTATCGATTTCGTCAACAATTTGCTCGCGACGGCGATGAAAGAGAACGCTTCCGACGTTCATGTCGAAGCGTTCGAACACAGTTTTGTCGTCCGCTATCGTATCGACGGCGTGTTGCATACGCGCCAGACCCAGAGCCGCGCTCGGTTTGACGCCATCGCCAGCCGGATCAAACTGATCGGCGGGATGGACATCGCCGAACGCCGGTTGCCGCAGGATGGCCGTCATACGGTCAGGTTTGCGGGCAATGATATTGACCTGCGCATTTCCTCGGTCCCGAGCACCTGGGGAGAGAGTCTCGTCATGCGCTTGCTCCGTAAGCAGAGCGAACTCCCGGACCTGGAAGGCCTTGGCCTGACTGGCCGCACCGGCGATATTCTGGACGAGGTTCTGAGGTCGCCTAACGGCGTTATGCTTGTCACCGGACCGACCGGTTCGGGTAAATCGACAACGCTTTATCGCGGGCTCGAAACCATTGACGACGGGTATCGCAAGATCATCACGATCGAAGACCCGGTTGAATATGATATTGAGGGCATCACGCAGATTCAGGTCAAGCCTGAGATTGGCTACGATTTCGCCAATGGGCTGCGCGCAATTCTGCGCCAGGATCCCGATGTCATCATGGTTGGCGAGATCCGTGACGGAGAAACCGCGCGCATCGCCGCGCAGGCGGCCCTGACGGGGCACTTTGTTCTCTCGACCCTGCACACGAATTCGGCGCTGGCCGCTGTCACGCGCCTTGAAGATATCGGGCTTGAGCCCTTCCTGATCGGCGCTTCGGTTCGCGGATTGATGGCCCAGCGTCTGGTGCGGCGCCTTTGCGATCACTGCGCGGTTGAGGAAGAGAGCGACGTTGGTGAAGCACTGCTAACCCAGGCCGAAAAAGACGGCGCGCCGCTTAGTGCGCCCTTGCGCCGGCGCTGGCGCGCAGCGAAAGGATGCGACGCGTGCGAAAATACAGGCTATCGCGGCCGTCTCGCCGTCGCTGAAATCATCAAGCTTGAAGATGAACTGCGCGAGGCGATTGTGACCGGCGCATCTGCGCATAAATTATTTTCGATTGCGCGCGAGCAGGGATTTTTGACATTATTCGAGGATGGCCTTCAAAAGGCGGCCGAAGGATTGACCACGATCGCTGAGGTCCGCCGGGTCTGCGGCGACGACGCCGGATAAATTCATCAGTCGCAAGTGACCGGCGGCAAGTATCGGGCGCCCCATGGCGAATGCACAATTTAAATACAAAGCGCTTGATCGGCAGGGAAACGAGGTCGCTGGCGTGATTGTCGCCGGCGACAAGAAGCGCGCCTTTGAATTGTTGAATGATCGCGGTCTTTCGCCGTTTAATGTTTCACGTTCCGGGCCGGGCTCGGGATTGCCGAAACTGCGCCAGCAAAAGCCGGCAAAGAAAGACCTGGCGCGTCATGTTCGCCAGTTGGCGACGTTGTTGAAAGCGAACGTATCGGTGCTCGATGCGCTGACGACGCTGTCTCAATCCGGTGCGCACGAAGTCCTTGCCAAGCGATCCCAGGCGATAAAGCGGGATTTGCGCGCCGGTCTCGACTTGTCTGACGCCCTTGAAAAGCACATTCCCGAACTGCCGGAATATGTCTTTCGTCTGGCCGAGCTGGGCGAGGCGACCGGCGCCTTGTCGAATTCATTGAATGACGCTGCCGACCGCATGGAATATGAAGTTACGATGCAAGCCGAGGTGCGCTCGGCGCTCACCTATCCAACATTTCTTGCGGTTGTTGGCGGCGGCATCGTCGCTTTAATGTTTGTGTTTGTGGTGCCGCGTTTTGCGTCGCTTTTGGGCGCTAACATCGATCAGGCGCCATGGCTGTCGCGGCAGGTGATCGGTTTTGGCATGTGGATGCAATCGAACTGGTGGCTGCTTTTGATACTTGTTGCGGCGGTCATTGCCGGTGTTGTTGCGGCGCAGAGGGACGCAAAAATTCGCGAGACGGTTCGCGCGCAGTTGTTGCGTACGCCGCTGATCGGGTCGTTTCTGCACCAGGCCGAAATTGGCGCCTGGGCGCGCACTGTCGGTATCGCTCTGAACAATAAAGCGCGCCTGGTCGACGCCTTGCGTCTTGGCGAGGCAGGCGCAGGGGCAGGCGCTTTTCGTCGGAACCTGGAGGCTGTGCGTAGGGATGTGCGCGCAGGCCGGCCCATGGAAGACGCGCTGCAGGAGGCGCAGCGAAATGTCGACCCGATGATTATCGACCTTATTCGCACGGGCCGCAGCTCCGGCACGCTGGGCGAAATGCTGACATTTGCCGCGGATATTTTCGAAAAAGAGGCGCGCGATCGGGCCAAACGGCTGACCGCCCTTACCGAGCCGATAGCGATTTTGATTATCGCCGCCATCGTTGGCCTCATTGTGGTCAGTATTGTCATGGCAATGACAAGTTTGTATCAATTCGAGCTATAAACAGGGGAATTGACATGGGTAATTTTTCGCAATTCTCGATACGCCGGTTAACGCAAAAACGACGCCGTCAGGCGGGCTATTCGCTGCTGGAAATTCTCGTTGTGCTGGCGATCATGGCGGTGTTGGCGACACTGGTTGCGCCGCGCCTGTTCAATCAGGTCGACCGCTCGAAGATTACGACAGCCAAGGCGCAGGCGCGTTCTTTAAAAACATCGCTCGATGCGATGCGTCTGGATATGGGCCGGTATCCGACCGCAGAGGAAGGGTTAACGCTGCTGATCGCGCCGCCGAACGATGCGTCGGCGCGCGCGCTTTGGTTTGGACCATATGTTGACGGCGAATTGCCTCGTGATCCGTGGGGCAACGCATACCGCTATTTTCCTCCGCAGACGGATAGTGCAGGTTTAAGGCAAGGCCCGCGCATCGTTACCTATGGCGCCGACAACGCTGAGGGCGGCGAGGGGCTTGATCAAGACATCGCAATCTGACGTGCGGCTGATAAATAGCCGTGACGGCGCTCGGGCGCGAAAACATCAGCTTGGCGTGACGCTGCTGGAAATTCTTGTCGTACTGGCGATTATGGGCGCTCTTGTCGCCATAACGGCGCCAGCGCTTGACCGTTATATTGATGCAGCAACTTTCAAGAGTCGCACGGAACTCGTCGGTCGCGATATTGCGCGGTTGCGGATTTCAGCGTTGGTGGAAAGGCGGACAATATTATTTCCGCAGGCGGATCAACGCGGTAACCAGACCTATATCGGCTTGAGCGAACCATTGCCTGACGGGTGGAGCATAGAGGGGCAGCCCGTCGTTTTTCTTGAAAGCGGCGCATGCGTGGGCGGCGAGTTGACCTTGACCGCGCCCGACGGTCGAGCTGTGAAATTAGCGTTTGATGCGCCGCATTGTCGTTTCGATATCGAATCGTTATAGAGGCGAATCACTTCGCGGGTTTCTGCGCATTTTTCTGTTATCACATGACTTCACAAGGTTGTGAGCGGGGCGTGATTACCCCATTTATGCGAATTATTTCAATTACTTAATGCATTTTCTTGCAAATCTCATTGACACAACATTACCGGCTGCTAATAAAACCTCACGTTTAGTTTACTAAGGGGGAACACCATGAAGACCAAACTTTTGGGCTGTGCAGCATGCGCAGCGCGACTTTTCGGCTGTACCGAAGAAGTGAG
>CAMYNO010000144.1 GCA_947259815.1 uncultured Parvularculaceae bacterium | reverse complement strand
GGCGCTTCCTGCGCACCGGTTGTTACAGAACTGGTCGATGCGACCCTGGCTGAGATGAATTTTGAAGTGACGCGGAACGCGCCATATGCAGGGGGCTATGTGGCTTCCTCATACGGGCGGCCGGCGACCGGGGTTCATGTCCTGCAGATCGAGATAAACCGGGCCCTGTATCTCGATGAAAAGCGGATTGCCAGGACAGAGAAATTTGACCAGTTGCGCGAGGCGATGGTGGCGCTAATCAAGCGGGTTACAACGCTCGACAGTCAATCGCTGTGGATGACCCAGGCCGCTGAGTAGACGAAAAAAAGAACAGGCATAAAAAAAGACCGCAGGCATCGCCTGCGGCCAAGTCATAGGGAGGAAACGCCCAGAAAGGGCGGCAACGCAAGCGTTGCAAAGTCAGAATAGGGGTAAACATTTTGCAATGCAATATATTTTTGCATTGCAGCAAACAACAAAATTGCCCGGGCGGCTCAATATGTCGTCGTATTTTTGGCTAAAAATGGGGGATTTTCACGATAAAACAGGTAAATACGCGCTATGAGCGACAATAAAACTGAACCAGAATCGCCACCGCAGCGCAAAAAAGGGCCCTTGCATCGCCTTGGTTCCGGCGTTGGCCGGCTGACCAGAGCAAAAGCGCGCTTCGATATGCCGAGCGTAGAGGGTGGTTTGAAAATCGTCATCGCCACGGACGCATGGAAACCACAGCTAAACGGCGTTGTGCGCACACTCGATACGCTGGGCCAGATCCTCACCGGCCTTGGCAATGAAGTGCTCTACATAACGCCGAACGACTTCAAATCGGTGCCGATGCCGTCTTATCCGGAAATCCGGCTTTCGCTGATGCCGAACCGGAAAGTCGCGCAAATGATCAACGAATTCCAGCCGGACGCAATCCATATTGCGACGGAGGGACCGCTCGGGCGCGCCGCGCGCCGGTTTTGCAAACGTCGCGGCTATCCTTTTACGACCAGCTTTCACACACGCTTTGCCGAATATGCAAACGAACGCTGGAAAGCGCCGGTGAGCTGGGGCTACGCCGTCCTCAAGGACTTTCACAAGGACGGCGAAACCATGATGGTCGCAACGCCGGGATTGATTGAGGAACTGAGCGAACGCGGTTTTTCAAAGATGAAACTGTGGACGCGCGGAGTTGACCTTGAACAATTCAAACCGGGCGACAGGTCATTCCTCAATAAATACAAGCGTCCGATCTTCCTTTACGTAGGCCGGCTCGCGGTTGAAAAAAGTATCGAGGACTTCATCGAACTAGACCTGCCCGGCACAAAAGTCATCGTCGGCGACGGCCCCCAGCGCGAAGAGCTTGAAGAAAAATACAAAGACGCTGTCTTTACAGGCCCGCAATATGGCGATGACCTGACGCGCTATTATCAGGGTGCTGATGTATTCGTATTCCCGTCACGAACCGACACGTTCGGCCTCGTCAATGTCGAGGCGCTTGCTTGCGGCGTACCAGTCGCCGCCTATCCGGTGCGTGGTCCGCTGGAAATTCTCGACGGTGCGCCGGAAGGCTGCGGGGCGATGGATGAGGATCTGCGCACAGCGTGCATGAACGCCTGGGAAAAGCGCGACCCGGAAGCTTGCCGAGAATGGGCACAGCGCTTCTCCTGGGAGGCGGCGACGCGGCAGTTTATCACGAACCTCGAAACGCCGGGTTTCGACGAAGAATTCTGGCTGCGCTCCGCCAAGATGATAGACTGACGCCCGCCGGCGGCGTTAACCGTCTGTTAACCCGCGAAAATAGGTCGATTTCGGCGCTTGAGCCCTTGATTGCGACGCCGCTGCATCCGATATTTCCACTTGTTCGCGCCGGGCGCCCCATGGCGACCGGCGGATAGCTTTTGAAAGGGACCACAATCCATGAACGAACCGCGCACGCAATTCGGCCGCACGGCGACCACGACCGCAAGCGGCGCCGCCATCGATCAGGGCCTGCGGCAATATATGCTGGGCGTTTATAATTACATGGCGCTCGGCGTCGCCGCGACCGGCATATTTTCATTGCTGCTCGCCAGCAATGAAGCGTTGATGGTTCAGATTGCAAGCACGCCGCTTCGTTGGCTGCCGTTTGTCGGAATCATTGGCATGGGTTTTATTGCGCCGAAAGTTATCTTCTCCGGCTCGAAAGCCGCCGCCCATGCAATGTTCTGGATCAATGCCGCCTTCTGGGGCGTGTTGATTTCAACAATGCTGTTCGCCTTCATCCGCGCCGACGCCGCGCAGGAAATCTATCGGGCTTTCTTCATTACAGCGTCCGTCTTCGGCGCCATGAGCCTTTACGGCTATACAACGAAGAAGAGCCTTTCCGGATGGGGCACATTCCTTTTCATGGCGACCGTCGGGCTTTTGATCGCAATCATTTTGAATGCGCTGATCTTTCAGAGCACCATGATGAGCCTCATTACATCGTCACTGGTTGTGCTCGTTTTCTCCGCGATCACCGCCTACGAAACGCAGATGGTCAAGAATATGTATGTGGAAGGCGCAGGCGGTAACGACCGTGCGGCGATCTTTGGCGCCTTTGCGCTATATGGATCGTTCGCGACGCTGTTCATTCACATTCTCAATATTCTGGGCATCATGCGCGAATAGTGCGGCCGAACATCAACAGCAAAAACCCCCGCCCTTAACCGGCGGGGGTTTTTTGTTTCACCCATACTGACGGCGCAAATGTGATGATCTGTCATTGTTCCGCGAATTGCGCTTCACCGTCGGCGCTCATAAGGTTCGCGCATGTCATCGTACAAAGACCGTTTCAATCTCCCCATAACTGGCGCGGACCAGACCGCCGCCAATGGCTATGACGCCTATGTGGACGAGCATCTCAGCTATGGCGCAAATTTGCGTGCGCTGTTCGATGTCGCTGACGCTTATCCTCAGGCGCCGCTCTTGAACGCCCATGCAGCCGCCCTTCATCTCGCTTTCGAGGGAGCGGAAGGCTGGGCGTCCGCCCAAACCTATCTCGACCGTATCAACGCAACCATAGATCAGACGAGTGAGCGCGAACGGCTATTCTGCCAAGCTGTACGCGCATGGGCCGCCTATGACTTTGAAGGCGCCAAAGCGGCGCTGGACGAACTCACCGTGCGCTGGCCAGCGGATTTATGCGCCATCAAATGGGGGCAGTATCACGCCTTTAATCTTGGCGACGCGGCCGCTTTATTGCGCTTTGGCGAACGCGCGCGCATCGCTCACGAAAATGCGCCATATGCACATGGCATGATTGCATTTGCGCTGGAACAGAACCACCGGCTGGAAGAAGCAGAAGAAGAGGGTCTGCGCGCGACGGAGATCGCCATCGACGACGCCTGGGCCCACCATGCCGTCGCCCATGTCATGGATGCGCAATACCGACCGCAGGACGGCGCGCGCTGGCTCGATCACTGCGCCCATACATGGGACAATAAAGGCGTCTTCATCCGCGATCACAATTGGTGGCATGCAGCGTTGTTTCGGCTGTCTCTCGATCAAAACGAAGACGCCATTGGAATTTTTGACCGCCGCCTTTGGGGAGAGTGGCCCGAGTTTCCGCAGGAACAGATCGGCGCAATTTCAATGTTGTGGCGGCTGGAATTACGCGGCGCACATGTCGGCGAGCGCTGGGCGCCGATTGTTGAACAAGTTCGGGAACGGATGAACGACCATATCCTGCCGTTTCACGATCTGCACTATCTCTACGCCCTTGCCCGCGCTGGAGAAGCCGACGAGGCGGGCGCCTTTCTTGCCGACATGCGCAAAAAAGCAGCCAGCGCAAACGGCGACGACGACGTCTGGTCCGCCGTAGCCGTTCCCGCCGGAGAGGCTATTGTTGCGTTCCTGACGGGCCGGCGCGAGCGCGCTGCGGAAAGCCTGCATGGCCTTTTGCCATCGCTCCACCGCATTGGCGGCAGCCACGCGCAGCGTCATGTTTTCGTGGAAACGCTCAAAGCCTGCACCGACGAGCACGATGCAATCTCAAGTCGCCAGCTTTAATTTCTGCCGGTCGAATACTTTCAAAACCTGATTCAACTGATGCCCACGCTTCAAAATAGCGCCGGTCATCGAGACAACCATCCACTGTCCCTGACGGCGCGCCAGGGACGGACGTTTTTCGATCCGGTAGAGCGGCATTTCCGACGCTTTACGGAATATCGAAAAGACGGCGCGCTCCGACAGGCAATCGATCGCATAGTCGCGCCACTCGCCGGCGGCGACAAAGTGGCCATAGACCCCCAGAATTCGGGTCAGCTCTGATCGGTTAAATGCGACAGGCCCCGGCGCGCCTTTACCGCGCGCCCGACGCTGTGGCTCAATACACTCAGTCGAACTCATCGCCTCAAGCATCGCCCGGGAATTGTCCAAGAGCAAGCCGCAAAGGCGTTTTTGAGCCCACGAATTGAGCCGCGACTTCACGAAATGGCCTTAATTGCTCCTTTGGCGCGCCCCAATCGGGGACCATTTTATCAATGTCGGACAGGCGTTCGCGGCGGAAATTCCGGTTTTTAACCATCGCCCCCCAGCCCCCGGGAGATCCAAGGTCAATAACGCCCGTCCGACCCCTCCCCTGAAAACTTGACGACGATGCTCAAACCCGTGACAGACGGCGCTCGTAATTGGGAACGTCATGTCTGCTGTTCTAACCGTCGCTCTACCCGTTTTCGCAATCATCGCCGTGGGTTTCGCCGCCGCCAGACTTTCCGCCCTGGCGGCTGAAGACGCCGCCGCGCTGAACCGCTTTGTCTTTCGCATCGCCATGCCTGCTGCGTTGTTCGGTCTCGCCGCCAGAACCCAACCGCCGGGCGTCGCCGACGCCGGTATTGCCGGCGCTTACGCAATCGGCGCGCTTGCTGCGATATTGATCGGATATTTTCTGTCGAAGTCGGTTTTCTCACTCAGCGCGCCGGAAGCGGGCGCGCACGCTTTCGCTTCCACGCTTGGCAATGCGGTGTTTCTGGGCCTTCCCATCGCCATGAATGTCGACTGCTGGGCCCGCCCATTTATCATCCTTATGCTGATCGAGGGGACTGTCGTTATTGCCATTGGCGCCGCCCTGATTGGACGCAAGAACGACGAGAGCCTGATAACGCTATTTACTGGCCCCCTTAAAAACCCGCTGGTTATCGGCATGGCGGCGGGCTTTATTTACGCCGCGCTCGGCCTGCCGCTCACGGGACCGTTCGAGACTTTCTTCGATTATCTCGGCCGCGCGGCCGGTCCGACCGCACTTGTCTCCCTCGGGCTGTTTCTCGCCACCCACCGCTTCCCATCCGTGCGTCTGGTCGCGGGCCGTGTGGCAACGATTGGCGCCATTAAAATGGGGTTATTGCCCGCCATGGCGATTGGCCTGGCGGTCGTGTTCGGCGTCAGCGACACGCACTATCTCGGCGCACTGGCGCTTTTCACCATGGTTCCGACCGGCGCTATCGCCTTTGTCATGGCGAGCCAACATAATGTCTACGCGACGGAAGCGGCCGCAGCCGTACTCACCACCACACTGTTTTCGGTGCTGACGATTTCAGGCGTCCTGATTTATTTTTCGTGACGGGCAAGCGTTCGTTTCACCGCATCGACGAGGCCTGCGCGCGGCGTGGAAAATTGCGCCGGCTGGTCTTCACGCCAGGCTTTATTATCATCGATATTCTTGGAGAGTTCAGCGCCGAGGATTAGATCCTTCACCGTTACCTCATTCTTTTCGCGTTCATCCGACCCCTGAATGATGGCGACCGGCGCGGCGCGCTTGTCAGCGTATTTAAGCTGTTTGGCGAAGTTCTAACCACCAAGATAGACTTCCGCGCGAATTCCAGCCGCGCGCAATTCCGCCGCCATTTTCTGGTAATGCGCCATCTGGTCTTTTTCCAGCGCCAGAACGACGACAGGGCCGCGCGCTGACTGTTCTACGTCCTTGCGATATTCAAGGGCCGCCAACAAGCGGGAAACGCCCACCGAGATCCCGACAGCGGGCACTTCAATCCCCTTGAAGCGTTTGACCAGCCCGTCATAACGCCCGCCGCCGCCGACGGAGCCGAAGCGCACCGGGCGGCCTTTTTCGTCTTGCGCTTCGAATGTTAAATCAGCCTCGAAAACCGGGCCGGTATAATATTCAAGCCCGCGAATGATTGAGCAATCGACGACAACCGCACTGGACCATTCGTCCGGTGTCTGGCGAATGATTTCCGCCAACTCGCCAACGCCCGCAGCGCCCGCTCCTGTTTCCCCGATGACAGCGCCAAGCTTTTCAAGCGTCGCCTTGTCATCTCCAGCGACGGTCGATGTCAGGAAACCGATCACCGCGTCGATAGCGGCATCGTCCAAACCGACGCCATCGGTGAAATCGCCGCTCTCATCTTTTCGGCCCGGCCCCAGCAGCAAGCGCACGCCCGCCTCGCCGAGACGGTCGAACTTGTCCATGGATCTCATGACATTGAGGCGGCGCTCTGCATCTTCCTCGCCAGCAAGCGCCAGCTTCTCAAAAAGTCCATCCACAATCTTGCGGTTGGAAATGCGGATGACAAAATCTTCTTTGGAAACCCCCGCCGCCGCGATCACCTCAGCGAAAAGCGTACTCATTTCCGCATCCGCATAGGGCGCTGGCGCGCCGACAGTATCGGCGTCGCATTGGGTAAACTGGCGGAAGCGACCGGGGCCCGGTTTCTCGTTGCGCCAGACGGGACCGACGGCATAGCGACGGAACGGCTTAGGCAGAGCATCGTAATTCTCCGCCACGAAGCGCGCCAGCGGCGCCGTCAGATCATAGCGAAGGCTCATCCATTGATCGTCATCATCTTGTAGCGAGAAAACGCCAGCATTCGGCCGGTCGACATCCGGCAGAAACTTGCCAAGGGCATCGGTGTACTCAAAGGCCGGCGTTTCCAGCGGATCGAACCCGCGCGCCTCATAGACGGCCGAGATTTTGCCCAGCATCTCGCGCTCGGCGGCAATTTCAGCGCCAAGGCGATCGCGAAAGCCACGGGGAACCCGCGCTTTAGGCTTGAAGATTTTCTGTTTCTTTTTTCGGTTCTCACTCATGCGGGGCGAAATAACCGATGCCGCGCCATTCAGCAAACGCGGATTTGCGCCCGCCTACTCGCCGGGGGTCTCGACATCGTCCCACTCGATAGGATCGATGCGCAAAATAATGATCGGTTCGGTCGGAACTTCCGCGTCGAACGGACCGCCCCCGCCCGTGGCGACGGCGCCAATGCGGTCCACAACGTCCATTCCCTCAACCACATGGCCGAAAACCGTGTAGCCATAAATCGGGCCCAGATCCGTAACCTGATGATCGAGCTTTTCATTGTCGCGCAGATTTATGTACCACTGCGCCTGTGCAGAATCCTTGTGATCCATCCGCGCCATGGCGATCGTCCCGCGAACATTCTTCAGGTTATTGTCTCCCTCATAGGGAACCGGGTCGCGAGTCGGTCGCTCGTTAAAAAACTGCGAGTAGCCGCCGCCCTGAATCAAGAACCCACGCACGATCCGATGAAAAATAGTGCGGTCATAGTGGCCGGACTTCGCATATTGCATAAAATTTTCCACCGTCAGTGGCGCAGCTTCAGCATCGAGTGCAACGACGATATTACCCTCCGACGTCTGAATATTTGCGTGGCGTGGCGCATCTTCGTCCGCAACAGCAGAAGGCCCGCCAAAGAGTGCAAACGCAGCAAAGGCGACAACAGCAAGAATTCGCAAATTTTCACCGAAGAAATTCATATACAAGATCGACCCAAAGTGCCCGTTGAGAAAAGTTTTGCATTTCAAACAGGCTCAAACAAGCCTGCGGGCAGAACGTAATTATGACGCGGATTTGCGCACTGCGTTCACCCAATTGAGCAATCCGTTTGTGGACGAATCGCGTGAGACGACAGCTGGCTTGGCTTCACCCCGCGTTGCTATTTCCGGCAGGATCGATTTCGCCAGAACTTTGCCGAGTTCCACGCCCCACTGGTCAAAGGAATTGACGCCCCAGATTACGCCCTGACAGAAAATCTTGTGCTCATAGAGCGCTATGAGCGCGCCGAGCGTTTCCGGCGTTAATTGCTCCATAAGAATAGAATTGCTCGGCCGGTCGCCGGGAAATACCTTGTGCGGCGCAAGTCTGTCTATTTCCGCCGGTGGAAGCCCGGCTGCGGCAAGGTCACGCCTCGTCTCGTCTTCGGTCTTTCCGCGCATGAGCGCTTCCGGCTGTGCAAGAAAATTCGCTAACAAAATTTCATGGTGGTTTCCGATTTCATTCCGGGCCGTCGCCGCAGCAATAAAATCCGTGGAAACCACATCGGTTCCCTGATGAAGGAGTTGATAGAATGCGTGCTGGCCGTTGGTTCCCGGTTCGCCGAAAATGACCGGCCCGGTTTCATGAGTGACCGGCTCGCCGTCAATACCGACGCGCTTGCCGTTCGATTCCATATCCGCCTGCTGCAAATAGGCGGGCAGCCGATGCAAAT
>CAMYNO010000143.1 GCA_947259815.1 uncultured Parvularculaceae bacterium | reverse complement strand
TGCAAAGGCTGCCGGCGCTGCACACCATATCCTGAAGCCATATGATCGAGCGTCGATTGAGGCGGTATTCGCCGAAGCAGGATTTATCACCTCCTCTGCAAAGCCAAAGACCGCGACGAAAAGCGGCGCAAAGTAGATTGGTAAGCAGCTTGCCGCAAAATTGCGGTTGATATGTCGCAATTCCGTGCTAGCGAGGGGAAATGACGCTTGTTCAATTGATCGTCCTCGCGATAATTCAGGGCATTACGGAATTCCTGCCGATTTCCTCTTCCGCGCATTTGATCCTGGCGCCTCTCGTCGTTGATGGCTGGCAGGATCAGGGCCCGCTCATTGATATTGCTGCGCATGTGGGATCGTTGATCGCGGTACTGATTTATTTTCGGTCCGAATCAGTGATGCTTGTACGTGGCGGCGTCGATACGCTTCGGTTCCGAGATACTGCCGACCGCACTGCGTTTTTGTTTATTGCGGCGGCGACGATCCCGTTGCTGCTCGCGGCCGGCGTTATCGTCGCCGCCGGAATTTTAGATCATCTTCGGTCGCCCTATACGATTGGTGTCGCCAGTATCGTTTTTGGGCTGTTGTTATGGCATGGCGACAGGCAGCCTGCGAAAAAAGCCGGCCTTGAACGCATTACGTTTCGCGAGGCGATGACGATTGGCGCCGCCCAGACGCTAGCGCTTATCCCCGGCGCGTCGCGTTCCGGCGTGACGATGACGGCGGCTCGCTATCTGGGTTGGACGCGGGAAGAGGCGGCGCGATATTCCATGTTGCTGGCTATCCCGGCGATTGGCTCGCTCGGTGTTTTTGCGGCAATTGAAATCGTGCGGGAGGGGGCGGGCGCGACCATGCAGGCCGCCGGCATTGTCGCTGTGCTTTCGTTTCTTACCGCCTATGCGGCGATTGCGGTTTTGATGACCCTCACGCGCAGGATGAGTTTTACGCCATTTGTGATTTATCGGGTCTTGATGGGCGCAGGGCTGCTCGCATTTGCATTCGGTTTTTTTGGCTGACGCAATAACGCCAATTTTCGGCCTTGGCGCTGGCGCGTTTATGGTGGAGATATCGCAGAAATTCCGAATGAGCGTGCAAACTTAACATGACTGCCTTTCAAGCCAGAGTTGACCGGCCGATCACGGCTGCTGGCGTGCGCGCCGCCGCTCGCCGGATTGCCGGTCGGACGGTTCAGACGCCGCTTATAGAGAACGACCGGTTAAACGAGATTGCCGGCGGACGCGTCCTGTTGAAAGCGGAAGTGCTGCAAGGGGGCGGGAGTTTCAAACTGCGCGGCGCCTATAATCTTATTTCGCAATTGTCGAAAGACGCTCTCGCGCGCGGGGTCGTCGCCTGGTCATCGGGAAACCACGCCAACGGCGTCGCAATTGCCTCGCGTGCGTTTGGCTGCCCGGCCGTGATTGTCATGCCGTCTGATGCACCGGCTGTGAAGGTCGAAAATGTTCGCGCGAACGGTGCAGAAATCGTTTTCTACGACAGGTACAGTGAAGACCGCGAAGCCATCGGGGTCTCGATCAGTAACGAGCGTAACATGACGCTCGTTCCGTCATATGATCATCCGGATATTATCGAGGGTCAGGGGACTGTGGCCCTAGAGTCTCTTGAGCAAACGGGCGGGGTTGAGATCGACCGTTTTCTCGTATGCTGCGGTGGCGGCGGCTTGACCGCCGGTTGCGCGACCTTTCTTGAAGATGCCTCTCCGCAGACAGATGTCTGGATTGCCGAGCCGGAAGGTTTTGACGATGCGTGGGAGTCAATTCGGTTGGGGCGGCATGTAACGGCGGACCAGAGCAGGAAGACGTTATGCGATGCAATCGCAACGCCGTCTCTTGGAAAGCTGACCTATCCGATATTGCAACGCCGGGTACGGGGTGGGGCGGCCGTTACCGACAAAGAAGTGAAAATCGCGATGGCATTTGCGTTTCGGCATTTGAAGCTGGTGGTCGAGCCTGGCGGTGCGGCGGCGCTCGCCGCGATCCTTGCCGGAAAAGCGCCAACCTCTGGCGTAACGACAGTCGCAACATTATCGGGCGGCAATGTGGATAAAGCTCTCTTTGCATCAATTCTCTGCGATGAGGAAATAAACGGGCAAATTTGAATCGTTTCAAATTGGGCCATTTGGCGCCAGCGCCGGTTTCACCATTGATTTCCAGATTCGCGAAACCACATTTCTTTCAAGAAACGCCGCTAACATTACGGTCGGTGTTTATACTTTAATAGCGATGATCAGCGAAGCTGATATCGGCCAATGCAACAGGAATTCAGAATACAATGAATGATAATAATTCAGTCAGCCGGTTCAATAATGCGGACGCCGTGAAAAGCGGGTTTGCGTCCTATGAAAGCGGTAAGCTGGTTTATATTCGGCCTATACTCGCCAGTGATGTGATTGGCGATCTGCGCAACGAGTTCGGCGAGTTGTCGGTGCAAATCGACGCCAGCGCGACGCTTTATTCAGTCCATGATGAGGATGGCGAACGCCTTGCCCTGGTCGGTGATCGCGACCTCGCATTCGCCGCCGCGCGACAGTACGAAATGACGCCTGTTAGCGTTCACTAACACATCCGTATATTTCTTTGATTAAGCGGCGTCGGGCTTTTCAGCTGACGTGGCGAGAGCAAACAGCGCTTCAGCGCTATCTGCGCCACGCAGGGCCTGACGTGTGTCCGGGTCGCGCAACAGGCGCGATACCTTGGCAAGCGCTTTCAGATGCGCTGCGGTGGCGTTTGCCGGCGCCAGAAGCAGGAAAATAAGATCGACGGGCTGATCGTCCACGGCGTCGAACGAGACGGGTTTTTCCAACAACGCCAGCACGCCCGTTATGGCGCTTAAGCCTTCAATCTTGCCATGGGGAATAGCCACACCGTCGCCAACGCCGGTTGACCCCAACTGCTCTCGCTCAAGCAGCGTTTCAACAATTTCGGATGTTGGACGATCCAGCAATGTTGCAGCCTTATCGGCCATTATCTCCAGGGCTTCACGCTTACAACATGCGTGAAGATGGTGAATAACGCCGCTTGGCTTTAATATTTCGCCAAATCCCATGTTTGCACTCAACCCTTGCCGGCGAATATCGATTTCTGGCGCTGGCATACCTTAAATCACTTTTCCTAATCGTTTCTTTGCAGGATCATCGCCGCCGAATCCGGAGGGCCAGAATCTGCTAAAGGCGGGCATTTAGCCTATTGCGCGGATGGGTCAACCCATCCGATATTTCCGTCCCGCCGGCGATAGACGATATTAATCCGCCCGTGTGCCGCATTCTTGAATACAACTGCAGGTTGTTCCGCGAGATCCAGCTGCATGACGGCCGCGCCCACAGTCATTTCGCGCAGTGTCGTCTGGCTTTCAGCGACAATGACCGGCGCCGGATCGCCGGCGTCGCCGGGCGCTTCATCATCGTCATCCTTCAGCGGTTCCAGCAGGTAATAGGACGCATTCTGGGCCGGCAGAGGATCCTTCACGTTTGAGTGATGGTCCTTCAGGCGGCGCTTGTAGCGTCGAATACGCTTTTCGAGCTTTTCCAGGCTTTCTTCGAAAGCGCCATAAGCGTCGCCAGCGCGCCCGTGAGCGGCGAGGAAGACGCCTGAGGCCAAGTGGGTGGTGACGTCGCATTCGACCTCACGCTTCTCACGTACAAAGGTGACGGTCGCTTCCGCGCCCCGGTCAAAATATTTCTTTACGCCGTCCTCAAGACGTTCCGTCACATGGGTCTGTAGGGCGTCGCCAAGTTCGATATTTTTTCCGCTGACTTGAATTTCCATCGATAAGCCTCGTTTGCCGCACCCAGGAAAAGGGCGCGTGGTTTTCTACCTATATTGGCGTAGTCGGGGCCGGCGAAAAGAGGTCAAATCGCGCCTTGCACCATTGCCCGACGTCGCTGCACCGAAGAGGGAATATTCAACGTTTCCCTGTACTTGGCGACTGTCCTGCGTGCAATGTCAACGCCTTCGCTTTGTAGAATCTCAACAATTTTATCGTCGGAAAGCACTGCATCGCTGGTCTCGCATTCGACAAGCTCACGAATACGAAAACGCACCGCCTCCGCTGAGTGGGCTTCCCCGCCTGAGGTCGAGGCGATCGAGGCCGTAAAAAAGTATTTCAACTCGAACAGGCCGCGGGGCGTTGCCATATATTTATTCGAGGTCACCCGAGACACCGTCGATTCGTGCATCTCGATCGCGTCCGCAATCGTCTTCAAATTGAGCGGGCGAAGGTGTTTGACGCCGAAAGCGAAAAATCCGTCCTGCTGGCGCACGATTTCCGTGGCGACCTTGAGGATGGTCTTGGCGCGCTGGTCAAGGCTTTTCGCCAGCCAGTTGGCGTTGGCGAACTGGTCGGTGACGTAGGTTTTGTCTTCTTCATTCGCGCCAGCCCCAGAAATTTCGGCATAGTAACGCTGGTTGACGAGAACGCGGGGCAGGGTGTCGCTGTTTAGCTCAACCTTCCACCCGCCATCGGCCGCCTTGCGCACAAAAACGTCGGGGGCGACGGCCTGAACCGCGCCGCCGCCATAGGCGTAGCCGGGCTTGGGCGTTAAGGCGCGGATTTCGGCAACCATTTGACGAACGTCTTCTTCGTCGCTGCCGGTCGCTTTCATCAGGCCCTTAAGATCGCCCTTCGCCAGTAACTCGATATTATCGAGAAACGCCTGCATGGCCGGATCGCAGCGATCGGCTTCCTTCAGTTGCAGGGAAAGGCATTCCGTCAGATCGCGTGCGCCAACGCCGCAGGGGTCAAACGTCGTTATCACCGCATGGACCGCTTTGACGTCGCTGAGATCGGCGCCAAGCCGGTCCGCGACGTCTTCAAGAGAGTCGCGCAGATAGCCGGCGTCGTCGATGAGGTCGACCAGATATGATCCGATAAACAGTTGCAGCGGATCGCGCGTGGCGACCTGCAATTGCTCGGTCAGATGGTCCGAAAGCGAAATCTCTTTTGACAGGGCGGCGTCAAACTGTCGGTCGTCATCGACCGCTGCGCCGCCGGCGCCCGTATTCGCCCAATCATTGGTGCGGTAATCCTGGTTCGCCGCATCGCTGCCCGTGCTGGACGGGTCGATGTCTTCGTATTCGGCGTCGATGGCGTCACGCGCTTCGCTGGTTGCGGTCTCACTTGTTAAGTCGACCGCTTCGCTGCTGGACTTTTCGTCCTCTCCGCCCTCGCTGGCGCCGCGCCGTTCTTCCGGCGCGTCGGCGGGAGATTCATCCGCTTCAAGGAAGGGATTTTCTTCCAGTTGCTCGGCGACAAATTCCGCCAGTTCAAGATTTGACAATTGCAACAGCTTGATCGCCTGCTGCAATTGCGGCGTCATCACCAACTGTTGGGATTGCCTGAGTTCCAGTCTTGGAGCTAACGCCACAACGCCCCCTTGATACCTTACATTTGAAACCTGTCGCCGAGATAGACGCGCCTTACGTCCTTGTCGCCGACAATATCGCCAGGTGCGCCTTCCAGCAGCACCTCGCCCTCATGGATGATGTAGGCGCGGTCAATGATGTCGAGCGTTTCACGGACATTATGATCCGTAATCAGAACGCCCAGACCGCGATCTTTCAGATGCGAGACAAGCTCGCGGATTTCCGCAATCGCCAGCGGGTCGATGCCGGCGAAAGGTTCGTCAAGCAGCATGTATGACGGCGCCGTCGCCAGCGCGCGCGCAATTTCAACCCGGCGCCGTTCGCCGCCTGAAAGCGCCAGCGCCGGTGCGCCGCGTAGATGCGTGACATGAAATTCATTGAGAAGGTCGTCGATGATCGCCTGCTGGCGGTCCTTGTTTTTTTCGACAAGCTCGACAACCGCGCGTAAATTCTGTTCAACCGTGAGACCGCGAAAGATTGACGCTTCCTGGGGGAGGTAACCAAGGCCAAGGCGCGCGCGCTGATACATCGGCAGCGCCGTCACGTCATGGCCGTCAATCGCGATATTGCCGCGGTCGGAAGGGATAAGTCCCGTAATCATGTAAAAACACGTCGTCTTGCCGGCGCCGTTGGGACCGAGAAGGCCGACGACTTCACCGCGTTTGACGCTCATGGAAACGCCGCGGACAACCGGACGCCGCTTGAACGATTTGCCGAGATTTTCCGCAATTAGCGCGCCGCCCCCTTCGACAACGGCGGGTTGGCGCCGGTCAGCGGCGGAATCGGAGATTTCAGACGTCGTGTTGCTCATAGCGCTGATCATTAAGCCCGG
>CAMYNO010000142.1 GCA_947259815.1 uncultured Parvularculaceae bacterium | reverse complement strand
TCCGAGCAGCACCACCGTTACCAACTACCCCTCGGAAACGCCAAGCGATTTCAGCGCCGCATCAATCCGAACAAAAGCGACGGGTTTCTTTGCCGGGGTGAGGCGCCAGCCGGCCCAGCCGCCGAGTGCGGCGAAGGCAACGGCGACGAAAAATACATAGAGTTCGCCGACAAAGACGCGGGTCACATATTTATATTCGAGCCAGGCGAGGGTGAAGGAACCCAGCGCCAGGGCGGCCGCGTAGAGGAGGACCGTCCGCTTCACAAAGTCAGTTCCGCACAACGCCGCAAACGCCATCGGCGGGCGCGCGGCCGGCGTCGGCAAGGGCCTGATGCGCCGCCTGTGGCCGGTCGGTGGCGATGATATCCGCGCCCATGCCGGCGATTTCCGCGTAGCGCGCCTCATTGCCGAACCGGGCAATCTCCGCGTCGATAGAACTGCGCCCGCCCAGCGTTCCAAAAACCCCCTCCACATCGCGCCGGTCGAGGAGGGTGAGCAATCGCTGCTGCGGCGCCTCGGTTCCGGTAAAGGCGATAAGTCGGTTTTCAGGAACGCCCGCGGCGACGGCGCGATTGAGATCGGACTGCGAGGCGACGGAGATTGAAATCATCATATCCGGGGCAAGGCGGTGAAGGCGCTCCGCCGAGGCCATGGAATAAGCGATGAGGACGACGCGATCCTCCGCATCCTGATGATATATTTCGTCGATGACGTTTTCATAGCGCGCAGAACGCTTGAAGTCGATCTGAAGAATTGTGCGGGGCTTCGCCCATGCAAGGACGTCCGCAAAGCGCGGCGGCGCGAAATCGGTCAGGCGGCCATCCTCATCTTCTAGGCGCAGCGCAGAGATCTCGCGCCATGGCTGCTCGGCGGCGACGCCGGCGCCATTGGTCGTGCGATCCAGCGTGTCGTCATGCATGAGAAAAAGGACGCCATCGGAGGATTGGGCGACGTCGATTTCCATGGTCGCGGGCATGTTCGCCATGGTCGCCTGCAAGGTTTCAAGGGCGTTTTCCGGCAGGTTCGGCGCCGGCCCGCCGCGATGGGCGGATATAAGCGCGAGGCCAGCCTGATCGAGACAGTCGAAAAAATTATTGAGATCGCCAGTGTGGTTTATGGACCAGCCGTCGGCCTCGGACGGCGGCGCCGTCGTTGCGACCTCGCCGCATGCGCCGAGCGCCGAAATCGCCGAGACAGCCATAACCAGTTGAAAATGTTTCATAATTTCACACCCCTGTGATGGCAAAGGCATTCTGCCGGCGCACCGTCACGGTACTATAACGATCGCGCCGGAGCTGTCGCCGCTTTCAAGAAGCTGGTGGGCGTCGGCGATTTGCTCCAGCCGGAAACGATGGCTGACTGCGGGCTTGAGCGCGCCTTGTTCGATCATCGTGAACAGCGAGGCAGCCATCGCGGGCAAACGCTCGGGCGTTGCGTAGTGAAAGAGGATCGGCCGGGTGAGGGTGAGGGAGCCGCGACGGGCAAGATCGAGCGGGTTTACCGGCGGAACAGGGCCCGACGCATTTCCATAAGTCACCATGTGACCGAGGATCGCGAGGGATTCGAGAGAATCCTCAAACGTCGCCGCGCCGACAGAGTCGTACACGATATCGACACCGCGTCCGTCCGTCAGCCGTCGCACCTCCCGCGAAATTGAATCAATCCTTGTACGGACGATCACGTCGTTGGCGCCGTTGGTGCGGGCAATTTCCGCCTTTTCATCGGACCCGACAACGGCGATGACCCGCGCGCCGATATTGGCCGCCCATTGGGTCAAAAGCGTGCCGACCCCGCCCGCGGCGGCGTAGACGAGACAGTTATGCTCGGCGCGAAGATCGAAAACATTGCGCACCAGCATATGCGCCGTCAGGCCTTTGAGAAAAACGGCGGCGGCGGTCTCGTCAGTTATGTCTTCGGGGATTTTTGCCGCCTCCCCGGCGGAACAGATGGTTTCGCTTGCATAAGCGTTGGCGCCGGACAGGTAGGCGACCCTGTCGCCGGCGTGAAAGTCGGTGACGCCCTCGCCCACCGCCTCGACAATGCCGGCCCCCTCCTGGCCGAGGATCGCCGGCAGCGTGACCGGATAAAGCCCCCGCCGCTGATAGATGTCGATAAAGTTGAGGCCGATGGCGGTGTTTCGCACGCGGATGGCGCCGGGGCCCGGTTCGCCGGCATCGTGATCGCGGAGGCGAAAATTTTCCGCCTCCCCATGCGCGTCAAGAAATACGGCCTGTCCCATCTTCTGCTCCGCTATTGTCGCCGCGAGCAATAGCGCCCCGCGCCGCCGCAATCCAGCGCCATACGGCTATTGCACGACGCCGCAATTCGTTATGTTGCGGTCCGCAAAGGAGAATTCCCGATGAAAATCACCGTCAATCTCGATGTGACGCCTCAGGAAGCGCGCGCATTCTTCGGCATGCCGGACATGGAGCCCATGAACAAGATGATCATGAGCGAGATGGAAAAACGCGCGAAAGATTCCATGGACACGCTGGCGGACCCCGAGCGGCTTGTCGCCGCCTGGATCAATATGGGCGGCAAGGGCGTAGAGGGGCTGCAGGCGCTGATGGGCGCGGCCATGGGGGCGGCGGGAACGAAGAAAAAATAGCGCCGGCGACGGCGCTGGAACCATGAGTGCAGAGGACACAATTTTCGCCCGCGCCAGCGGCGCCGGGAAGGCCGGCGTGGCGGTTTTTCGCCTGTCGGGGCCGAAATCCCATGCGATCGCCAGCGAGTTAGTTGGTAAACGGACTATTGCCCGCAAAGCCGATCTGGTGAAATTCACTGATCCGGCGAGCGGCGAGATCATTGATCGCGGTCTGGTCATACTTTTTGAAAAGCCGGCGAGCTTCACCGGCGAGGATGTCGCGGAATTCCATCTGCACGGATCGCGCGCGGTCGAATCGTCTCTCTATGAAACATTGTCGAGGCTGGGGGCGAGGCCGGCGGAGGCCGGGGAATTCACCCTGCGGGCGTTGAAGAACGGCAAGCTCGACCTGGCCCAGGCGGAGGCGCTCGCCGATCTTATCGATGCCGAAACGACCCAACAGAGAATGCAGGCTTTGGGGCAACTCGACGGGCGGCTGTCAGCCGTCGCCGAGGGCTGGCGGGCGCAGATTTTGCGGGTTCTTGTGCCCCTCGAAGCGGATATTGATTTCCCCGATGAGGACGATGTGCCGGCGGCGATTGCGGCGCGCGCCGGACCGGCAATTGATCAGCTTAAGGATGAATTAACCGCATATCTTTCCGATTCAGGACGTGCACGGACTATTCGCGAAGGCGTCTCCATCGCCGTCATCGGCGCCCCCAATGCGGGGAAGTCTTCCCTCATCAACGCGCTCGCCGGATCGGACGTGGCGATTGTCTCCGACTTGCCGGGCACCACCCGCGATGTCATCGAAACCCGTCTCGATCTCGGCGGCGTTCTGGCAAGCGTCGCGGACACGGCGGGCCTGCGCGAAGCGACTGAGGACGCCATCGAGGCCGAAGGTATGGCGCGGGCGCGGGCGCGGGCGCAATCCGCCAATATTCGCGTGCTGCTGGCCGATCCATCCTCCGATCTGCCCGGCGATGGCGTCGCGGCCCTACGCCCCGGTGACTATCTGGTCTGGTCGAAATCCGACCTTGGATCGCCGCCGCCGAAAGTGAGCGCTCCGGCAGGCGTCCATATCTTGTGCCTGTCAGCGAAAACAGGGGTAGGTATGGCGGAGTTCGTTGAAAGTATTACCAAAAATGTTTCACGTGAAACATCCGCGGACGCCCCGGCGCTGACCCGCGCCCGTCATGTAAAGGCGGTGGAAGACGCCCTCGCCGCGCTTGAACGGGCCCGCGTGAATGTGGACCGGGTGCCGGAACTCGCCGCCGAGGATGCGCGGCTTGCCGCCAGAGCGCTGGGGACCATCACCGGCGCTGTCGGCGTGGAGGATGTTCTCGGCGAGATTTTCTCCAGTTTCTGTATCGGCAAGTAAGCGCCGGCGTAACGGTGTTGCGGGAAACCGTCTGGTAAGGCGGTGCGGCTAAAATACCGCCTTATGTGCATCGGTCCTGACAGCGCGCTTATCCTGCCGGTACTGGCGATTGCCGCCGCCCTCGCCCTGAAAACGGGTTTCAATTTCTATCGGTTGTATACGGCCCTGCGCGGGATATCCGGCCAGCGCGCATGGATTGAGGCGATGCAGGATAATGGTCCGGCGCTTCTCACCAACGGCATCTGGATATTCATAGCCTTTCTTGCGGCGCGATCC